>JAITLA010000013.1 GCA_031278145.1 Eubacteriales Family XIII. Incertae Sedis bacterium | reverse complement strand
GTTTTGCATTGCGGCTGAAGCCGCGCAAAACAGGCAAAGCCCTTGTCCCCTCAAAACATCCGTTCAACAATTGAAGTGCGCCTTTGGCGCTTCAATTTTGGACGGAGCCAAAATTGAATTGCCCGGCGCGGGGCGGCCGAGGCAAAAATGGAATGCCGCATCCCAATGAATTGCGACACGGATTGAAGCTTGCGAATGCCGTTGAGGATAGAGTGTTGGAATATATAAACAACGTGGAAAATGTTGACAGTGCATTGGATATTATCCTAGAAAGACCCATCGATGTATCCCGGGGAGGATCGGTATACAATGACGGTAAGCGGGTCGGCCGAGAAGGCTTGATCGACACGGCGGAGGGGGTGTCGCTTGTTCGCACCGGCGCGCGGCGGCGTATTCGCACGGGCACTGCGCAAAATCGAAAGGGAACAATCGCATGAAAACAGCCGAAGATTTTTACGCGCTCTTGGATGAGATATACGCCTCGGACGAGGAGGGCGCCGTCGAGGGCTTTCTGACCGAGATGGCGGAGGAAACGGTCAAGAAGAACGGCGGTGTGAACGTCGAATACATGCTCTGCATGTGCGAGCTCGGCAGCTATTATCGGGGCGTCAGCAGGTATGCGGAATCCCTGCGCGCCTTCCGCAGGGCGGAGGAACAGATCTCGGCGCTCTTCGGAGAGGCTTCGGCGAACTACGCTTCAAACCTCACAAACATGGCGACCACACATCGCATGATGGGCGAAACGGACCGCGCGCTGGAATTGTTCCTGCATTCCATTCGGATATACGATGCCCTGCCGGAGCGGGACGACTACCTCTATGCGGGCGCGCTGAACAACATCGCCCTGCTCTATCGGAACACAGGGGACGGCGAAAGGGCCATCGAATACCTGACGAGGGCCCTCCGCCTCCTTGAAGGGCTTGCGGAGCGCAAGGAGGAGTCGGCTACGGCCTGCGCCAATCTGGCGGCGCTTTATGCGGAAAGCGGAAAAACCGATGCGGCCGCCACCCTGCTGGACCGGGCGATTGCCCTGTTCCGCGCGCTACCGCACGAGAGCGTGCATTTTGCGGCCGCACTGAACAGCAGAGCGACGATGCTCGCGGCACAGGGGCGGAACGGCGAAGCGATGGCACAGCTGCGGGACGCCGCAGATCGAACGAAGGCTGCGTTCGGAGAGAACGTCGACTACGGCGCGTGTTGCCGGAATATGGCGCGCCTGAGCGCCCGTATGGGGGATTATGACGCGGCGCAGCGCTTTATGCGCACGGCGGCCGACGTGTTTCGCAATGCGTTTGGCGCGGAACACGGCACCGCGCGCGACGCCGCACGCGAGGCAGAGGCATTCGCGCAAGCCGCCGGCGCCGGCGGGCGGGCGGACGAGAGCCCCGGCGTAGGATAGGTGGCATGAAGGGATTGGAGCTGGCCGAACGGTATTATCTGTGCTGCGGCAAGGACATGCTGGAGCGCGCCTTCCCGCGGTACAAGGATCGCATCGCCTGCGGCCTCGCGGGGGAGGGATCGGACTGTCTGGGCTTTGACGACGCGCTCTCGCAGGACCACGATTTCGGCCCCGGCTTTTGCATGTGGCTGACGGACGAGGACGAGGCGGAGATCGGCGAGGCCCTGCGCGCGGCCTATGGGACGCTGCCGCAGAGCTTCATGGGTTATGCCGCGCGGGATCCTGTCAGCTACGGTGAACAGCGGCTGTCCGCCATGCGCTTCACGCGCTTCTATATGAAATTCACGGGCCTGCCGCGCGCGCCCGAAAGCCTTGAGGAATGGCGCAGGATTCCCGAACACTTCCTATCGGCGGCCGTGAGCGGCGCCGTGTTCGAGGATGCGCTCGGTGCCTTCGGCGCGATCCGAAAGCGCTTGCTGGCGTTTTATCCCGAGGATATACGCCTGAAGAAACTCGCCGCGCGCGCCGCGCGCATGGGACAGGCCGGCCAATACAATTACGCGCGCTGCGTGAAACGGGGTGAAGCGGCCGCCGCATTGTGCGCGCTGTCCGCGTTCGTCGAAGCGAGCTGCTCCATGGTACACCTGCTGAACAGGCGTTACACGCCGTGGTACAAATGGGCGCATCGCAGCCTTGCGGATATGCGGGTTCTTCCGGAAGCGCACGGTCTGATCGGCGCGCTCTGTGCCGACGATGCGACGGTGCGGCGCCGGCTCGATCTGATCGAAGAGATCTGCGCGCGCGTGATCGCGGTGCTGCGCGCGCAGGGGCTCACGTCTTTGGACAGTGATTTTTTGCTCGACCATGCCCCCGCGATCATGCGTGGCATCGAGGACGAGCGGATCGGGGCGATGCACCCGATGGCGGAGTAGCGGCGACAGGCCGGGCGTTTGTCGCAGAGGCTTGCAAGGGGGCAAGGATGAAGGATCCAACAGACAGAATTGTCGCAATCGAATGGGAAATGTTCGACAAGGTGGAGAACGCATCGGGTCGCGCCGCCTGTCAAGACGACCGAGAAACCTTTGACATCATGCGCAGAAGCCAATTTGAGGCTTGGAGCGAGGAACTGCGCCTCTGTTATCTCGCCGACCTCGAGGAAGCCTTGGCGCAGGGGCGGAATCTCCTTACGGAGAAGTACGCCTATATCATGGAATACACCGTACCGCACGAATTTCAAGCGATCCGAGATCGCCTGCCGCACGTATCCGACGAAAAAAGAGCGCTCGTCCGGCGGATTGCGGACCTGAACTTGGCGGCCTACGACGAGATTGCGAACACGTATCCGCTTCTCGCAGCGCGGGGGCGGCCGCAATACCGCGCGCAGCAGACGGAGGATCACCCCTCCGTGGAGGCCTATATGCTTGGCGAGCTTTCTACCCTGTCGCCGCGCACGCTGCGCGCGTATCTCGATTATCTGTTGCGGCTTCGCGCGTCAAATCGCAACATCGCGTGCATGATTCTCGAAAACAGCGTGCGAAGATATGGTTTTTCGTCGCTTGACGCCGCAGAGGCCCGGCTTCGGGCGGCAGGGGCGTGAGCCGAGCGCCCTTCCCGGATCGTGCTCGGTGCCGAAACGCCCTGCGGTCCCGCTGTACGGACCGCCTATATATGAAATTTCTCCATTAGCCTTTGTATCATGGGCGGCACGAAGAAGGAAAACGGAAGGGATACGAGAAATCCAACGCCCCATCCGGACAGCCACGCCCCCAAAAAATGCTTGTTCAGTCCGACATTGATGACTGCCATGGCGAAGGACATGCACAGGGACATGATGACGGCCATGCAGGCGCCGAAGAACAATATTTGGCGTATGCGCAAGGGAACCCCCCCCCTTTCCCCGCATTGGCGCCGGGGATCCGCAGACGAACGGCGGAACGGGAAACATCCCGCTTCGTGCCTTGCAGGGGATGGGGCGGTGCGGACCGCTTGTCGCACCCAATGGTTTTATACCCGTCGTCCGGGCTTTTCAATCCCGCCGGTTGACAAGCGACAAGCCCGGCCGGCCACGACAAAAACGCTTGCGGCTATACCTTCTTCTTGAGGCCGAGTATCGCGCGCGCTTCGGCCGCGTTCGCGATCTCGCGCCCCGCGAGCCTGCCGAGCTCCGCCGCGCGGGTGACGAGCTGTGCGTTTGTCGCGAGGACGCCCTTCTCGTAGAAGATGTTGTCCTCGAGGCCGACGCGCAGACCGTCGCAGCCCTCGGCCAAGCCGATCAGCATACAGGGCATATGGCTCCTGCCGATGCCCGTGACGGACCAGGTGGAATCCTTCGGAATCTTGGGGAGCAGATACGAGAGGGCATCCGCGTCGCCCGGCATGCCGCCCGTGACGCCGAGCACGAATTGCACGTGGCAGGGGGTTTTCAGGACGCCCTTCTTGATGTAATAATTGATGTTTCCGATCATGCCGCCGTCGAAGATCTCCAGTTCCGGCTTGATGTCGAGTTCCTGCACGTAATTGCCGAGCTTCTCGAGGAAGGCCGGCGTGTTGAGGAATACGTAGCTGTTGGCCCAGTTCATCGTGCCGGGATCGTAGGAGCACATTTCGGGTTTCAGTATGGGCAGATGTCCCATGCGGAGCTCGTCGGAGAACTTGGAACCCGAGGTGGTCAGGTTCAAAACGGCGTCAAGGCCCTCGGCCGCGAGTGCGGCGCGGATTTTCCCGACGACCTCCGTGAATACGTCCGTATCCATGGTGTTGGCGCCGTCCTTGTCGCGGACGTGGATGTGGAGCACGGCCGCGCCTGCCTTGACGCAGGCGACGGAATC
>JAITLA010000271.1 GCA_031278145.1 Eubacteriales Family XIII. Incertae Sedis bacterium | reverse complement strand
GGGACGCTGGGCGCGGGCGAATACGAGGTTTTGGCGCGCATGAAGGGCAGGGATCTCGAATACGCAGCCTATGAAAGGCTCATGCCCTTTGTCGAAGTTGACAAGAAGGCTTTTTATGTAACCTGTGCGGATTACGTGACGACGGAGGACGGCACGGGCATCGTGCATACGGCGCCGGCCTTCGGCGAGGACGATTACAACACGGGCAGGCGCTACGGCCTGCCGGTCCCGAATCCCGTGGACGAGGAGGGCCGGTACACGCAGACGCCGTGGGCGGGCCGCTTCGTGACGGAGGACGGCCTCGGCATCGATATCATCAAGTGGCTGGCGGCCGAGGGCAAGCTCTTCGCCCGCGAGAAGATGACGCACAACTACCCCCATTGCTGGCGCTGCGGCACGCCCTTGATCTATTACAGCAAGCCGAGCTGGTACATCGAGATGACGAAGCTCAAGGACGCGCTCGTCCGCAACAACGCCGGCATCCGGTGGTTCCCCGACTTCGTGGGCGAGAAGCGCTTCGGCAACTGGCTCGAAAACGTGAACGACTGGGCGATCTCCCGCAGCCGCTACTGGGGCGCGCCCATTCCCATCTGGCGCTGCGGCGCTTGCGGGGAGCTGACCTGCATCGGATCGCGCGCGGAGCTCGTCCGCCGCGCGGTGACGCCGACGGAGGAAGGCATCGAGCTGCACAGGCCCTACGTGGACGAGGTGCGCGTCGCGTGCGCGCGTTGCGGCGCCCCGGCGGAGCGCATACCGGAGGTTATGGACTGCTGGTTCGACAGCGGCGCGATGCCCTTCGCCCAGCACCACTATCCCTTTGAGAACGCGGAGGACTTCGATGAAAGCCTGTTCCCGGCGGACTTCATCTGCGAGGGCATAGACCAGACGCGCGGCTGGTTCTATTCCTTGCTCGCGATCTCGACCTTCGTCAAGAAGGCCGCGCCCTTCAGAAACTGCCTCGTGAACGATCTGATACTCGACAAGGACGGCAAGAAGATGTCCAAGAGCAAGGGCAACACCGTTGACCCCTTCGCGCTTTTCGACCGCTACGGGGCCGACGCGACGCGCTGGTATCTGCTCTACGCCTCGCCGGCCTGGTCGCCGACGCGTTTTGACGAGGAAAGCCTGTCCGAGCTCGCGGGCAAGTTCTTCGGGACCCTGCGCAACGTCTACCACTTCTTCGTGCTCTACGCGAATCAGGACGGCATAGACCCGAGGGGCTTCGAGCCGCGCGGCGCGGCGCGCCCGGAGCTCGACCGCTGGATCCTGTCGAGGTACAACGGGCTCATTCGCGAGGTCACGGAGGCGATGGATCGCTACGATCACATGAAGGCCGTGCGCAGGATACAGCATTTCGTGATCGAGGACCTGTCGAACTGGTTTGTGCGGCGCGCGCGCCGGCGTTTTTGGGCGGAGCGCACGGACGACGACAAGAAGTCCGTGTACGCGGTCACCTTCGAGATACTGAAGGGCGTATCGCGGCTGATCGCGCCCTTTGCGCCCTTCCTGAGCGACGAGATGTACCGCAATCTGACGGACGAGGACGCCTCCGTCCACCTGTCGCTCTATCCCGTGCCGGACGAGAGCCTGCTCGATGAGGCGCTCGAGGCGCGCATGGACCTCGTCCGGGACCTCGTCGCCCTCGGGCGGGGCGCGCGCGAAAAGGAGCGCATCAAGGTCAGACAGCCCTTGGCGAAGGTCCTCGCGGACGGGAAGCACGAGGCCGCAATCGGCGGCATGACGGCGCTGATCGCGGAGGAATTGAACGTGCGGGAGGTCGTCTTTGAGAAGGACCTCGGCAAGTACATGGATTTCAGCCTGAAGCCGAACTTCAAGGCCGCCGGCCCCGTGCTCGGCGCGCGCATGAAGTCCTTTGCCGCCGCTCTCGCGCAGGCAGACGCGGCCGCGCTGAACGCGGCGTTCACGGCAGACGGGTTTGCGACGCTCACGGTTGACGGCGAAGCGCTGCGCGTCGAAAAGGATTTCGTCGAGCTGCGGATCCGCGCAAAGGACGGCTTTGCGGCGGCGATGGAGAACAACCTGTTCGCCATACTCGACACGAGCATCACGCCGGAGCTGCTGTCCGAGGGCCTTATGCGGGAGTTCGTTTCCAAGGTGCAGCAGATCCGGAAGCAGCGGGACCTCGCCATGATGGATCGCATCCGCATCGTTTACGCGGGCGACGACGCGGTGCGGGCCGCCGTCGCGGCCCACGCGGCGTATATCGCGAAGGAAACGCTGGCGATCTCCCTCGAGGAGGGCGAGGCCGCATCCCGGTGGGATCTGAACGGCCACGACACGGGCATAGAGGTATCCAAGGCGTGACGGACGGAAAAAAGCTCTATCCCAAGAACATGACGCGCGATGAATTGAAGGGCTTTTTCTCCGATGCGGGGGAAAAGCCTTTTCGCGGTGCGCAGCTCTTCCGGGGGATGTACGCGCGCGGGCTCTCTTCCTTCGACGAAATGACGGATCTGCCGGCGGCGCTGCGGCGAAGGCTCGCGGAAACGGCGGCGCTTTTCACGCTCGCGCCGCGCGAGGTCCTGATCTCGCGGCGGGACGGCAGCAGGAAATACCTCTTTGAAACGGTGGACGGGCATCTCGTGGAAAGCGTCTTCATGCGCTACGATTACGGAAACGTCGTCTGCGTTTCCTCGCAGGCGGGCTGCCGCATGGGATGCGCCTTCTGCGCGTCGGGCTTCGGCGGCCTGCGGCGCGGCCTGCGCTCCGGCGAGATGGCGGACCAATTGCTGCGCGCGCGGCTCGACACGGGTGAGGATATCGGCCGCATCGTCGTGATGGGGGTGGGGGAGCCGCTGGACAATTTCGACGAATTGAAGCGCTTCATAGAAACGGTGGGCGACGCGGAGGGCCTCGGCATCGGTAGGCGCAACATAACGGTGTCCACCTGCGGGCTGCCGCCGGGCATAGAGCGGATGGCGGCGGAGCTGCCGCAGGTCGGCCTCTCGATCTCCCTGCACGCGCCGAACGACCGCCTGCGCGACACGCTCCTGCCCGTGAACAAGCGCTACGCGCTCGCGGCCCTGCTCAAGGCGGTGCGCGGGCATATCGCGCGGACGGGGCGGCGCGCGACCTTCGAGTACGCCCTCATCGCGGGCATGAACGACGGCGCGGAATGCGCGGCGGAGCTCGCGCGCCTTCTGCGCGGCATGAACTGCCACGTGAACCTGATCCCGCTGAACCGCGTGGAGGAAACGGGCTTTTGCGGCAGCGGCCGAGCGGAAACGGAGCGCTTTCGCGCCGCGCTCGCGGCCGCGGGCTTACGGGTCACGGTCAGACGCTCGCTCGGCGCGGATATCCGCGCCGCCTGCGGGCAGCTGCGCGCCAAGACGCCTTCGAAGATCGGCGGATGATGCGTATACATTGATTTGACGATGGAAATCACAGTGCCTCCGGTAAATCCAACACCTCCTCGAAGGAACGCAATCCATCCTCTCCCGGTTTTTGTCTGACGGATTCTTGCGCCTCGGCCCATGGATGTTTCGCGCGCGCAAGCGTTTCCTTACCGGCTTCGGTCAGCTCCGGCCGGCTGTTTCGCGTCCCCGATGCCTTTGTATCCGCGCGGTTTCATCTGCCGCGAAACACGGGAACGCGCTTTTCCAAGAACGCGGACGTTCCTTCGACAAAGTCCTCCGTTCCGAAGCACATGGTTTGAACGACGGCACCGGTCCCCCGCCTCTACAGGCGGCCACTGAAAAAGTCGGCATTGGGCGCGGAACACATGGGGACGGTTCATTTGTGTAACACATACAATGTTGGAATTGCGTGATTTACCGGCACGGGCCACAGTGCCAAACCTGCCCAATACACAAAAGAACCGTCCCCGTGTGTACA
>JAITLA010000208.1 GCA_031278145.1 Eubacteriales Family XIII. Incertae Sedis bacterium | reverse complement strand
CCTATGTTTTGAGGGGCGGCGGGCGAAGCCCTTGTCCCCTCAAAACATCCGTTCAACAATTGAAGTGCGCCTTTGGCGCTTCAATTTTGGACGGAGCCAAAATTGAAATTGCGCGATTTGCCGGCACGGGCCACAGTGCCAAACCTGCCCAATACACAAAAGAACCGTCCCCGTGTGTACTTTGTCAGTGACCTCTTCGCGCCCGCGGGGCGCGCCGGCGCGCGGCGGATTGGGACAGGGTATGCAGAAGGGCTTTGCGCATGCCCTGTGTTTTTATGGTTACGAAGAATGAACATATACCTCGACAACTGCGCCACAACGCGCCCCCACGATGAAGTGATTGCGTGCATGGCCTCGGTCATGCGCGAAACCTACGGCAATCCGTCCGCGCTGCACGGCGCGGGCCTTGCGGCCGAGCGGCTTGTGCGGGAGGCGCGCGGGCGCGTTGCGGCGCTGTTCGGCGCGGAGGCCGAGCGCGTGCTGTTCACCTCCGGCGGCACGGAGTCGAACAATACGGCGATCCTCGGCTGCGCGCGCGCGCGCCGCAGGCAGGGGCGGCGCGTGATCGCCACGCGCGCGGAGCATCCCTCCGTGCTCGCAAGCTGCGCGCTGCTCGCGGCGGAAGGCTTCGATATCGCGTTTGCCGAGGTGGACGGGGAGGGGCGCGCGATCCCCGCGTCCGTGGAAGCCTTGCTGAACGAGGATACGATCCTGATATCCTGCGCGCACGTAAACAACGAAACCGGCGCCATCCAGCCGGTGGAAGCCATCTGCGCGATTGCGCGGGACGGCGAGAGGCGCACGGGCAAGCGGATAGCGGTGCATGTGGATGCCGTGCAGTCCTTCGGCAAACTGCCCCTCGATACCCTGGCGCGCCGCGCGGATCTCATATCCGTGAGCGGGCACAAGCTGCACGGGCCGAAGGGCGTGGGCGCGCTCCTTCTCGGGCGCGGCCTTCGCATAGAGCCCCTGCTCGTCGGCGGGGGACAGGAAGGGGGCCTGCGCTCCGGCACGGAGAACGTGCCGGCCATAGCGGGCTTCGGTCTGGCCGCGCATATGGCGCGCGAAAACCTGCCGGCGCGCGCGGAGAAGGCGGCCGCCCGCAAGCGGCTTCTGCTCGCGGCGCTCGCGGCGGGCGCGGGCGCGCACAGGCTGAACGGTCCCGCCGGCGCGGAGGCCTCCCCCTACATCCTCAACGTGAGCTTTCTCGGCGTGAAGGGCGAGGTCCTGCTGCACGATCTCGAACAGCGGGGCCTCTGCGTTTCCACGGGCGCCGCCTGCTCCGCAAAAAAGAAAGGCGGCAGCCGCGTACTCGCGGCGATGGGCCTCTCGCAGGCGGAAAGCGAAGGCGCGATCCGCTTCGGCTTCGGCGATTTCAATACGGAGGAAGAAGCGGCGCTTGCCGCGGAGGCCGTGTGCGCGGCGGTCGCGCGCTTTCGCGGCCTCGGCCGGTACAGATAGAGAGGCGCGGCGGCAGCCGCCCGGGGGGACAAGCCATGAACGGGACACAGGATGACCGTAATATATTTATCGTAAGGTGCGGAGAAGTCGCGCTCAAGGGCATGAACAAGCCCTACTTTGAGCGCATGCTGGCGGAGCGCGTGAAAAAGCTGCTGCGCCGCTTTGAGAACGTAGACGTCAGGCGTGTGGACGGCCTTATATTCGTGCGGGCCGACCGCGCCCACGCGCGCGAGGCGATCCTGGCGGAGATCGGCAAGGTGTTTGGCGTCGCGTCCATGAGCCCCGCCGTGGAAACAGCCTCCGATTTGGACGCAATCGGCGCGGCGGCCGTCGCCTTCCTGCGCGCGCGAAAGGAAGAGGACGGGATCAAGACCTTCAAGATAGAGGCCAAGCGCGCCGACAAGCGCTTCCCCGTCAAGTCCCCCGAGATCGCGAGCCGCGTTGGCGCGCACGTGCTCGGGCTTTGCAAAGATCTGCGGGTGGACGTCCACAAGCCCGACTGCTCGCTCTTCGTGGATGTGCGCAGGGAACACAGCTATCTGTACGCGCAGAAGCTGCCGGGCTTCGGCGGTCTGCCGCTCGGCACGAACGGCAAGGGCCTTTCCCTGCTCTCCGGCGGCATCGACAGCCCCGTCGCGAGCTTCATGATGGCGCGGCGCGGCATGCGCGTCGAGGCCGTGCATTTTCATTCCTTTCCGTATACGAGCGCGCGCGCGCGTGAAAAGGTCGAAACGCTTGCGCGCGCGATTGCCGTGTACTGCGGCCGCTTCGAGCTGCACGCGATCAACCTGCTGCCCGTGCAGGAGCGGCTTATGGAACGCTGTCCGGAGGAAGAGATGACGATCCTGGTGCGGCGCTTCATGATGCGGATCGCGGAAAGGGTGGCGGCCGAAACGGGCTGCGGCATGCTGATCACGGGAGAAAACCTCGGGCAGGTCGCCAGCCAGACGGCCGAATCCCTGATCGTCACGGACGAGGCGGTCAAGCTGCCCGTCATGCGGCCGCTGATTGCCTTTGACAAGGCGGAGATCATCGACAAGGCAAAGGAGATCGGAACCTACGAAACCTCCGTACTACCCTACGAGGATTGCTGCACCGTGTTCCTGCCTCGGCATCCCGTCACGAAGCCGAGGCTCGAACGGATCCTGCGATCAGAAGCCCTGCTCGACGCGGAGGCGCTGATCGCGGCGGCGGCGGCCTCGCGAGAAACGGTCACGATCTACCCGGCCGTCTGAACGGCGGCGACCATCGCCGCGAGCTCCCTCTCCGTCCGCTCCCACGGAAGGCCCATCACGGTGCGCACATCGCCCTCGATGCGGTCCACATGGACGCCGAAGCCGCCCTGCACGGCGTAGCCCCCGGCCTTGTCAAAAGGCTCCCCGGACGCGATGTACGCCTCTATGGCGCTCTGCGGATAATCCTTGAAAAACACCCGCGCCTCCTCGCAAAAGACGCGCTTCGGCGCCGGGATCGCGCGGCGCTTCGCGGTCCCGCCTCGCGCGGGGGCGAGGGCGCCGCACAGCACGGCCACGCCCGTGTGGACCGTATGCGCGCCGTTGCGCAGGGCGTCGAGCATGCGGTGCGCTTCCGCGCGGGACCCCGGCTTTCCGAACACCCCGGCCCCGTCCTTGCGGACCATGGTATCGGCGGCGAGGACGAGGGGCGGCGCGCCGGCCCGGCCTTCGTCCGCAAAGGGCCCGTATGCCTCTGCGGCCGCGAGGGCCTTTTTCAGCGCCAGATACATGACGGCCTGCCTCGCGTTCATGCCCTCGGGCACGGTTTCGTCGACGTCGGCGGGGCGCAGGATGGCTTCGATGCCCTGCGCGCGCAAGATCTCGATGCGCCTCGGCGAGCCCGAGGCCAGTACGATGGGAAAGCCCGCGAGGAAAGAAGGACCCGCGCTCATTCCGTAAGACCGTTCCATCTGCCGCTGTCGCGGTTCCATTCCGGGAAGTCGAGAACCGGTATCGCGATGCGATCCAGGCCGAGCACGGCAACGATCTCGGCGTTCTCGTCGTAGATGGGCATGAAGGCCGACCAGACGGGATCGTCGTCCTCGTATTCCCATGCGAACATCTCAACGCTTCCGCGCCCCGCAAAGGCTTCGCGTATCGCGTGGGTCGCCTCGCGCTTCTCGTTGAACGGGAGCGGCCGGCTCTTCGACGCGTGCAGGCTGATCAGGTACGCGTCGCTCTCCGCGTCGTAGTCGTAGAGCAGATAGGCGTTGCGCGCGCGCGCGCGCATGCGCATCTCGTCGAGCAAGGCGAGCTGTTCATCGTAGCGCGGATAATTGTGCTCGAGCCCGGAGGCGATCATATCCCTGTGCCAGCCCGCAAACTTTCCGTTCAGGCTGCTCCCGCCGGATTTTACGTTGTCCAGCGCGCGGTCCATGACCGTTTGGATTCTTTCCGGTATGATAAGCGCCCCCTTGTCGTCGTATTGGGGCTCGTTTCCGTGGCAGCCGGCCGTCAGCGGCGCCGCGAGGCACAAGAGCAGTAAGACGGCGATGAATTTTCTGCGTGACATAATGCGTCCAGCCTCCCGCGCGGAACAAGCGCACGAACGATGAATGGATATCCTTGTTACCAAGAGTGTATCATATTATTCGTTTTCGGACAAGTTTTAATCCGCTTTCGCTCCGAGTTTATGGTATAATTAAAATATCTCATTGCTTTGAGTGGTAACAAATCGGCCGGTGAGAGAACGAGAAAAACCATTGAGGAGGTTGATTGAGTTGAGTAAGCTTGCAAAGACGGAGTACACTTCCGAAGCGCGGCCCGGATTCACGCACCGCACCGCGATGGAAGAAGCCGCCCGCTGTCTGCTTTGCCACGAA
>JAITLA010000186.1 GCA_031278145.1 Eubacteriales Family XIII. Incertae Sedis bacterium | reverse complement strand
CGTGCCGGTAAATCGCGCAATTCCAACATTGTATGTGTTACACAAATGAACCGTCCCCATGTGTTCTGCGCCCAATGCCGACTTTTTCAGTGGCCTCTCTTGCCGCGGGGTGGTTTATTTCAAACCATGGAGAGGCAAGAGCGTGAGAGATTTCATCGAAGGGTTTTCTCATTTCCGAGAGAGCATCGGCGACTATGCCTATTATGTCGATTTCGCCGGTGTTTTCGCCGCGGTATTTCCGCCCGCCTGAAAAAGCGCTTGCCTTGGGGGCGCGGGGCGATTAGAATATACCTATGTTATCGTTTTGTCGGGTTTTGTGAAATCGGAGGGAGCGGAATGCGGGTTTTTTCGGGCGTGCAGCCCACGGGCAACATACATATCGGAAATTATCTGGGCGCCCTGCGGCAGTTCGTCGAGCTTCAGGCGGAGAACGCGTGCGTCTACTGCATCGTGGACATGCACGCCATCACCGTGCCCAAGGACGCGGCCCGGCTGCGCGAGAACATCCTGGACGTGGCCGCACTCTACATGGCGGTCGGGCTGGACCCCAAGAAGAGCATCTTGTTCGTTCAATCGGACGTGCCGGGGCACGCGGAGCTGGCGTGGATCCTGATGTGCAACGCCTACACGGGCGAGCTTTCCCGCATGACGCAGTTCAAGGAGAAGAGCAGGGGCAACGAATCGGCGCCGGCGGGGCTGTTCACCTATCCGATCCTGATGGCTGCGGACATACTCCTGTACGATTCGGACCTCGTCCCCGTCGGCAACGATCAGAAGCAGCACATCGAGATCTGCCGCGACATCGCGATTCGCGTCAACAACAAATACGGCGCGGTTTTCGTCGTGCCGGACGGGCGCTTTTTGAAGGAGGGCGCCCGCATCATGTCGCTCGACGATCCGACCGCGAAGATGAGCAAGAGCGCGGAAAATCCGCTGTCGCGCATATCGCTTTTGGACGATGAGGCCAAGATACGAAAATCGATCATGAAATCCACGACGGATTCCGAGGGGACCATCCGCTTCGACCCCGAAAACAAGCCCGGCGTCAGCAACCTGCTGAACATCTGCGGCGCGTTTTCCGGCCTGTCGATCCCCGATATCGAGCGGAAGTATGCGGGCGTCGGCTACGGCGCGTTCAAGAAGGAGCTGGCGGATCTGACCGTAGACGCCCTCGCGCCCATCCGCGCCCGCTACGAGGATATCCGCCGCTCCGCCGCGCTGCACGACACGCTCAAGGGCGGCGCCGAGCGGGCCGGCGCCATCGCGGAGCGCACGATGGCGCGCGTGAAGGAGGTTTTCGGCCTCGGCACGGGCTTCCGCGCTTAGTCCTTCAAACGGCCTCCGGCCAAGCCGATTTGTTTTCCAAGGCCGACACGCACTTGGACGCAACAAGGCATACGCACCAATAGACCAATGCCGCCGCAAAGAATATCATGAGCGGATTTCCGTACAGGCTCGCCAGCAACTTCGCTCTTGCAAAGATGTCCAGCACGCCGATGGTGAACACGACCGACATGGCTTTCAAGGTGCTCAGAAAGGTGTTGAGCAGGTTTGGAAGCGCGTAACGCGTCGCTTGCGGCAGGATGATTTTGATGAGCGTACAGCGCAGTGGATAGCCGAACGAATCCGCGAGTTCTTTCTGGGAATGATCCACCGAAGAGAGTGCGGCCTTTACCGTTTCCTGCTGATAAGCCCCGTAATACATTGAAAACGAGAACAATACGACAGCGATGGCATTGACATCGCCGCTCCACTCCGCACCGATCAGGTGAAGCAGGTTTCTGAATGTCCGAGGCAGCATGTAATAATTTACGAACAATTGCACGAGCAAGGGCGTACCGCGAATGATCGAAACGTAAACCGCGGCGAGCTGCCACAGCACCGGCGTTTTATAAATAAACACGAGCGCGACAAGCACGCCGATGATGAAACTCGCGATTAGTGTGAACAATCCCACCGCAAGGGTGAACGGGACGGATTGCAATATCTCAAAGAATATGAAAACAAAGTGCGGCGTTGTCATATCGGCACCTTGAAATTCGCGCCGAGCAGCCCTTTGGACAGCTGCAATACGCGGCCTTTCCTCTCGCAATATTTGATCAGTATCGTCAGGAGAATCGAGCACAGCCAATAGACGATACCGACGGCGATATAGATTTCCGCCTGTTTGATGCCATAGCTGTTGGCGATGCGGATCTCGGCCAGACCCATCATGTCAACAATGCCTATCGTGAAAAACAGAGCTGTGTCCTTCATGATGTTGATGAGCGCGTTGCCGAGGTCGGGCACGGAAACGGCGACGGCCTGCGGCAGGATCACGCGGAACAGCTTCTGCGCGCCGGTATAGCCAAAGCTGTCGGCAAGTTCCGTCTGCGCCTTGTCCACTTGGAGGATTGCGGCGCGCAGAATCTCGGAAATCCATCCGCCGTTGAACAACGCAAGGCTGAGAATGCCGAACGTGAGCTTGTCCGTTCCTCCGAGCTTTACGGAGAAGAGCAGGTCCGTAGCGTAGGGCAAACCGTAATAAACGAGGAACAGCAACAGGATGCTCGGTATGCAGCGGATGAACGACACGTACACGCCGAGCGCCTGCGGCAGGACGGGGATCCGACTTATCCGTCCGAGCGTGATCGCAAATGCGAGCAGAAAGCCGAGAGAGAACGAAAGGAAGATCACGCCCAGAGTGAAGGGGATTTTTTCGAGGAATGCGGGCAACAAACGCAATATGTATTGAAAATCCATCATCTATTCAACGTATTGGAAAATATCTTCTCCGAAATACCGTTCCGAAAGCCTTGACAGCGTGCCGTCCCGTTTCAATTTTTTGATCGCCTCGTTCAGCCTGTCGCAGAACGCTTCGTTGCCCTTGGCAAGGAGAAAATACGTATTGTTGATTCGGACCGGTGCGGTCGCCCTGAAGCGGACGCCGAGGTTTTCCTCGATGGCTGGGAGATCGAGGTTCGCGGACGGCCAGAGAATCGCGTCGTACTTGCCTTCCGCAAGCTCTTGAAACCTGTTTGCGATGGGCACGTTTTCCGCCGTCGTAAAATCGACGGGTACGTCGGGATGTGCTTCGTTGTATTCGATCAGGAGGTTGTAGAGCCCGCCGTTCGGCGGTACCGGCGCAAGGCGCTTGCCCTTCAAATCCTCGAGCCCGTTGATGCTCTCGTCCGCTTCCGGGGTAAAGAGTTTCATCAAGGACACGCCCGTGTTTTCCTCCGGAATGAGGTATTTTGCCTCGCGGTCGGCGTTCCTGAAGAAGCCCTGCCCGGCAATCAGTACGTATTTGCCCGTATCGATGCCCACCTCCTCGGCGCTCTGCGAAACGGGATCTATTGCAAACGCATATTCCGGCAGCGCTTCGTCGACGGCGTGCAGGATGTCCACCTCGTAGCCGGTGAGTGTGCCTTCGTCGTCTATATAGCTGTTGGGCTTTGATGAGGCGGTCGTGGCGACGGACAGCGTTTGCACTTCGGCGCTCGGCGCTTCGTCCTTGGGTTCTTCGGCCTCCGTGCAACCCGAGAACATGGACAAAACAAACGACAACAGGAATAAGACGCCGAGGATTTCAATGCTTTTTCTACGTTTCATGGTTTCCGTTTCCTTTCAATACCATTACAGTCGTGCATAGGAAAAGACCTTGTTCGATTCGTTGGCTGCCTGAATTCTTCCGTCTTTTATGAATACAACCCTATCGGATACGTGCTCCGCAAAGCTTATCTCGTGCGTCACGATCACGATGGTGATCTTCCGCGCGGCGAGATCCTTCACAATGCCCTCCACCTCGTCCACAAGCTCGTGGTCAAGCGCGGAGGTCGGCTCGTCGAAGAGTATGATCTTGGGATTCACCGATATGGCGCGCGCAATGCTGACCCTTTGCCGTTGCCCGCCCGAAAGCCGCGCGGGATAATCGGCCGCTTTGTCCGCGATGTGAAATTGTCGAAGGCTGTCCATTGCGATCTTGCGCGCGTCGTCGTTTGTGTGTCCGTGAACTATGCGGAGCCCCTCGGCTATGTTGTCGAGGACCGTCTTGTTGTGAAAGAGCGGATAATGCTGAAAAACCATGCTGATGTTCTTCCGCAAGAATGTTTTGTCCTGTTTCGACAAACGCTTTGCCTCAAATTCACGGTCGTTGAAGAGAATGCGCCCTTTGTCCGGAACATTGAGCGCGTTGATACATCGCAGCAAGGTGGTTTTGCCGGCGCCGCTCGGCCCGAGCAGCACGGTTACCTTTCCCACGGGCGCGTCGAAGTTGATGTCGTCGAGGATTTTGCTGCCGTTTATCGAGTAATCGATGGATTGCAATTTGAGCATGCCTTCACCTCTTTAACGCATTTACCGTTTCCCGGAAGAAGTGCACGTTTTCTTCGGGGTAGGCTCCGAATACGGGGAGCACACAACACGCCGAAACGATGAAACCGCCGCCGCGCGCCTGTTTGATTGCATCCGTCACCTCGTTCTCGATCCGCTCTTTTCCCCCGTTCACAAGCGTGTCTCTGCTGTTCAGGCCGCCCATAAGGCATATGCGCGTGACGGCACGCACTGCGGAGAGCGGGACGGGCGGATCGGTCCTGCGGTCGGCCCAGTTGATCACGTCGACCGGAAGATCGGTAAACGCCTCCTTTTTAAGCCGATTGCCGTGAAGATGCAGCAGCTTGAACACCACATCCTTCTTGATGGAATCGAGCAGGCGCGCATCGGGTCCCTTCTCGAATCTGTCATACAGGCGCGCATCCGGGACAATATCCTCGTTTGCGGTTTGCGTCGCATAGTACAGCGCGGGAATCCCGGCATTCGCGGCATTCGCGTTCGCGCGGACGAAGGCCGCAACGGAGCTCGCTATCGTTTCAAGCGCTTCCTCGAGAAGGCTCGGCGCTTCGGTGATCGTTCGTTTCAACAGATCCGTTCCCGCGAGCTTTTCCGCTATGGTCAGCGGGCCGAAGGCGGTGATGAGAACGGGTTTGTCCTTGCCATATTCCGCAGCGAGCAAGCCCGTCGCCTTTATGATGTCTGCGGATCTCTTGGCATCGGGCGCCGGGGCCTTGATGCGGGCCCAATCCGCCACGGTGTTTACGGGACGCGCGACCGGATCCGGCACGCCGAGGTGATTGCAACCTTTGTAGGCGCAACCCCAGTCCTCCATGTACAGGGCGGCGGCCGGCGAGATCCTGGCGATGTCCCAATCGTACACGGCTTGAAACGCGCACTCCCTTTGGAACATCTCTTCCGCGGTTTCTTCGTAGCCGCGCGCGCTGTGCCGTGACGCCCAAATCGGGAGTCTGTCGGTTTCCTCGCCGTGAATGGCGGCCATTACCCTGTCCGCGGAATTCAAAACGCGCTTTCCCCCTCGAGTGGCACGGTCTGCGTCTTTGAATTTCCGAGCCAAGTCGAAAAGATTGCGGTATGGGCCGCCACGGCGCCGCCGCCGGCGAGGAGGATCGCATCCTCGGGGCTTCTGAGGAAGGGTACCGAGCCGTCGTAAGGATTGCCGTACACCCATTTCGGCCAGCGCTTGCGATTGACCTGCGCGCCAAGGTTTTTCAGAACGGCATAGGGTTGGCGCGCGTTTTCATAGAGGTATTCCTTAATGTCCCGCTTTGTCCAGCCGTTCTGCATGAGCCTGTTCCTATGCGAAGGGTTGAACACGACGATGAACTCGCCGGGGTTGTAATCGCCTCTTGTGCCGGGCAAGGCGATGTGCCGCGCGGTGAGGTAGAGGATGTTCTCCGCCCGCTCGCTCTCGTCCACCATCAGGCTTGGATTAATGGTGGTGGCGACGGTGATCGTGGTCCTGTCCGGGTAGCCTTTCTCCGCATTGTACGTATCCCAAGGGCTGTCCGAATCCTCGGCAAAGGCCAGCCCGCGCCTTGTCATGTTTCCGAAGGTCGCAAAGCTGCCCTGTCCGGGGAAGGCGCCGCCCACGCTGAAGAGGGTGAGCGTGACGGCGCGCCCGATGGTTATATTCGCCCTGTTCCCGGGACCGAAGAGCCCGAATCCCGCGTTCATCCCTATTTTTTCCGCATAAGGGCCGCTGACGATGATGGACGGCCAAACCTCGCCGGTCGTGGTCGTGAGCCCGCCAAGGTTGAAATCGGCCGACTTCATGGCTTTGAACGCGGTTTCGAGAATCGGATAATACTCCGGCTTGCATCCCGCAAGGACCGCGTTCGCGGCGAGCCTTTTCGGGGTGAGGATACCGTTTCTCGGCGTGACCTTCAGGAGCTCGTCATCCGGATCGTGGAGCGAATACGCGAGGAATCGATCAACGCGCTCCTTCGTGGGCGCCACTACGGGCAGCCCGTCCCACGCGCGGTTTTGCTCGAGAACGGCAATGAGCTCTTCGGGATCAAAGTTTTCATATTCCGAAGCGGGCAGCTTCTTCAAACGGATTGTGGGGGCATCGCCTTCGGTGCGGGCGCCTTCTACATAACGATCCGCTCCGTAAATCCGTTCCAGTTTCGCAATGTCTTTTTCTGTCAATATGGCGGCGATATCCTCCAAAATAGGCTTCGTGTACGCACGGATCTCCTCTTCGGGAAGATCGCCGGCAAGGCCGGTCGGGGTGGGCAGGATTGCGATGGGGAGTGTGGGCAGTCCTTGCCCCGCCGCGTTGAATGCCGCGGATGTCGCGAATATCGGCGTGAAGATCGTCGCCGTCGGGATGCCGCGCTGTTCGAGGGCGACGCCGTCCTTCGCCAACCCCGTTGAGCACGAACCGCAATCGCCTATTGCGCCGACCACCGCATCCGCTTTGCTGAGCCTTTCGATCTGCTCTTCGGGAAGGGGTTTTGCCAAATGCGGCTTGAATTCATAAATCGAGCAGACCGCACCCTGCTCCTCGAGGTAGGCCTTTACGAGTCTTAGGATCACATCGGCCCGCGGTTTCGCGTTGTCGAGCAGGCCTATCGTCTTGCCTTTAAGCGTATCCAACCTCTCCGCCGGCTTTCTATCCCGCTCCCGCTCCGGCGCTATCGGGTTGATCACACGCAGTTCCTTTCCTTTTTCGTTGTTGACCGTCATAAGCTTTTTCCTCATTCCTGTCCGATTCGAACCCGTCCGGGATTGAAACGCCGAGGGCGCACTTCAATCATCCCATTCGATCCGGATCTCCGCGTTTTCGCACAGCTGCGTCTTTAGGTTGCCCTCGATGATCTCCCGGATTGTATCCGGCGGCATCACGCAATCGCGGCAGGTTTCCTCCGTGAATTCGATTCTCACGTGTATGCGTTTTGAAGTCGCCGCAACTATGCGCATGTTCGCGCCGTCCGCCGCAAACAATGCCTTTAATTGTTCCAGAAATACGCGTATTTCTTCTTCCGCATGTATCATTCGCACACATCCTCCGCACATACATATATTATATATATGACATATATGAATCAATCACCGATTTGATGATCCACCTATATCTTTTTTTGTATAGATTCACGCTTGGCTTTTTATGTGGCGTCTGTTCAATTTTGGCTCCGTCCAAAATTGAAGCGCCAAAGGCGCACTCAAAACATAGGCGTCAGTGGGGGATTGCTCATTTTCCCCGCGCTTTAGCGCGGCCGGAAAATGGGACGGAGGAGCGCCAAAGGCGCGTTGCTCATTTTCCCCGCGCTTTAGCGCGGCCGGAAAATGGGACAGCGAAGCACCCGTTCGCTGCGCTCCGGGCATAAATGAACCGCAGGTGAACGGAGGAGTGAGGCGAAGCCGAACGTTGCACCCGCCACCGGCAGCTTGGGAAGCCGGAACCCGCCGCCTGTAGAGGAGGCCACTGAAAAAGTCGGCATTGGGCGCAGAACACATGGGGACGGTTCATTTGTGTAACACATACAATGTTGGAATTGCGCGATTTACCGGCACGGACCACAGTGCCAAACCTGCCCAATACACAAAAGAACCGTCCCCGTGTGTACTTTGTCAGTGACCTCCTGTAGAGGCGGGGGACTGACGCCGTCGTTCAAATCTTAAACCAAACCCGTGATTCCGATACGGAATCAACGCTTGATAATAGAATTGATCCCCGCGTTTCGCTTTGATAAAATTGATTTGGACAAAGGCAAAATTTATCGCACGCCGCTCCGGAAATATTTTGAGGTGAATCATGAAGTATCCCAGGTTCATGACTATCGCAAATCAGGCTTTGGGCTGTGTTTCCGGAATCCTTATTGTCTCCATCGGTTTCCTCGCGGTCCTTGAGGCGATAGCGCGGAGTTTCTTTTCAAGGCCGACGGCTTGGAGCCTTGACATTTCTTCGTATTTTCTCATCTGGGCCATATTCCTCGGTTCTTCTTACGCGTATCAGGAAAAAGGACACGTGGCGGTGGATATTTTGCGGGATTTTGTCGAAAAGCGCTTTGGCAAACCTCCGAGAAGAGCGATGGCCTTTGCCGGCTATCTCATTGTACTGCTGGTAATTATCGTGCTTCTCAGGGCCGGCGTATTCATTACGCGAAACGCCATGGCCTTGGATCAGCTCACAATCGCCAATTTCCAGATACCCATAGCGAATCTTTATATCGCTATCGTCATAGGCTCCGCAAGCATGGCGGTCACCGCTGTATTTATCATGCTTGATATAGCGGTGGGCGGCGAAAAATACCTTTAGCGAAGAACCATCCTACAATCGTTTGAAGCGCGGGGTTTGCGCAAGAGGTGGGGAATGGCTGAAACTTTGGTTTTTCTGATAACGATGCTGCTCATTTCGCTGTTTCTGGGGGTTCCTGTATCGACGGCGCTGGGTTTTACCGCCCTTGCCGCGACAATGGCTTTTATGGGGCCCGTGCATCTGACGCGGTTCGGTGTCATAGCTTTCACGCAAGGGACAAGCCTGAATCAGATGGTGGCGCCTCTGTTTATTGTGATGGCGGAATTTTTGGCGAGGGGCGGTGTGGCCGGCGACATATACGAGATGTTGAGCAGGCTTATGCGCAGGGTGAGAGGCGGGCTTGCGTTGAGCACAACGCTGGCCTGCACGGTGTTCGCGGCCCTATGTGGATCATCGCCGGCGACGGCGGCGTCGATAGGCAGGATTTCCATCTCTCAGATGACAAGCCGTGGATACCGGCCCGATTTCGCTGTCGGAACCGTCGCCGCCGGGGGCACTCTTGGCATCATGATACCGCCCAGTCTCACGTTTGTGTTGTATGGAATCATAACCGAAACCTCGATAGCAAAACTCCTGATGGCAGGCCTGCTTCCCGGCATCATGCTCAGCGTCATGTTTTGCGTTTCCATAATAATCCGTGTACGGATCAATCCCGGTCTCGCGGTCGCCGCGCGTCCGGAGAAGTTTGAAACCGACGACGGCGACGGCGGCAAAAACACCGTAAAGCAGGGGCTGTTCGCGGCTGTTCCTGCGCTTGCGCTCATACTTCTGGTTTTGGGCACGATGTATACGGGTTTTGCCACACCGACGGAAGCTGCTGGTTTTGGCGCGGTCGGCGCCCTGATTATAGTATTCTGCCAAAGGCGTCTGGACGGGACGATCTTTAAAGAAACGCTTTTGGCTTCGGCGCGCACAAGTTGCATGATCCTGTTTATGATTATAATGGGCTTTTGCCTGAGTTACGTTATAAGCTATCTGAGCGTGGCGCAGCAGCTTGCCGTCTTTGTTATCGACAGCGGCATGAATCGCTGGGTTATCATGGCGATGCTGTTTGTTCTCTGGTTTGTGATGGGTTGTCTCATGGATCCCGGCAGCATGGTGATACTCACCATACCGTTCATATACCCCGCGCTTATAGGCATGGGATTTGACGCCATATGGCTTGGCGTTGTCTCCACGCTCTGCGTTGAAATAGGCATGATTACACCGCCGGTCGGGCTGAACCTCTTTATACTGCGGTCCATTTCGGAAACGCAGATGGGAACGATCATAAAGGGAGCGCTGCCCTATGTGGGCGTGTTGGTTGCGGGCCTGATAATTCTATGCGTTTTCCCGCAAATAGCGCTTGCTCTGCCATCCCTGATGTAGCGCTTTGCGCGACGCCGGCGCGCGTGGATATATGTGGTTTTGAACGCGGCGTCCGTTCAAAGGGTTCGCTGTGTTTCGCGCTTCGATTTTGGACGGGGCCGAAACGGTAATGAGAAAGGAGTTCGATATGAGAAAGGGTAAAAGAACATTGCGAGCGGCGGCAATCCTTTGCGCATCGCTCATGGCGCTAAGCGCTTGCGGGTCAAATCAGAGCGCGGATTCGGATGTGCCGCCGGCGGAAACCGGAGGAGACGTCGAGGTGAAAACGTTTAAATTCGCGTTTTCCATGCCGGCGGAAAGCCTTGACGGGCAGGCCTACCAATATTTTTCCGAACGTGTATTTGAGGAAAGCGGCGGCAGCATCGTCATAGAACTCTATCCCTCCGGCAGCCTCGTGGCGGAAGGAGAGGTAATAGAGGCTCTGATGAACGGGACCGTTGAGATGTCGCACGCGGCCGTGTCCGCCATTTCGCCCACGGTAAAAGAGCTGACGCCGCTTGAAGTGCCCGGCGGATATCGCTCGGACCGGTATATGGAGGTCACATACGGTACGCTTGAGGCGGTTGATGAAATATTTCAGAAATACGGCCTGAAATGGATCATAGCCGCCGGCGCCGGCGTCGATATGACCTTTTGCAGCACGTCAAAGCTCATTAAAACGCCTGCGGACCTGATCGGCATGAATATCCGCGCCTCGGGCAAATGGGTAGGCGAGGCGATAAAAAAATGGGGCGGCAATCCTGTGACCATACCGATTTCGGAAGTCACCACCGCATTTGAGCGCAAGACGGTGGATGCGGTATACGGAGGAGATGGAACCGTACTCGCGCCGTTCAAGCTTTATGAAATGGGAAAATACGTGACATTTACAAATCTTCAGGAGCAGTACGGCGGAATCATAATGAACAAAACCGCATGGGATTCGCTGACTCCGGAACAGCAGGACGCCATAGAGCGCGCCAAGGACAAATTCGCCGTATACACGGAGGAACGGCGTCAGTCGGAAATCGATAAGCTCATGCAGACGCTTGAGGAAAACGGCAACGAGGTGTATATACTTTCGGACGCGGAAAACAAGGCCTTCATAGACGCTTCGCTGGAACTGATGCCCGAAGCGGCGGAAATCGCGGGGCCGGACAGTGATATTCTGGTTGAAGCCTTGGCCGATCTCAGAGCGGGTTATGACAAAGAGTATCAATTCGGCGTGATTCCTTCGCAATAGGGCCACCGCTCCATAAAACTCGCGGCGTTTGATCCGGGTCTCGGCAATGGGATAAGAGAACACCGGTTAGTGCTTCAGCGGCAGGTAGCTATCCGCGAATTCCAGAAAAACACCGGCGGATTCGGGCAATACTTTGTTTTGCTTCCAAGCGAATACCAAGTTGAATTTGGGGGAGTCTTCTATGAGGATGTTGCGGCAAGCATCGGATTGATTGTCCTCAAGGCTCTTTTTCAGCCACATGCATACGTATTTGTCGTTGTTGCAAACATACTCAAGGGCGATATTGGGCCTTGTGGTCGTCATGACAATCTTGGGTACGAAGCCCGAACGGATGCACGCGTTCACACAGACATCGTAAAGCATCGATTCATGGCGGTTCAAAATGAAGTATTCGCTTTCAAGTTCCCTTATGTTTACGGAGGTGCGCGCGGCGAAACGATTTTTGGGAGATACGGCAAGCATGAATTCTTCGGAGCAGACCTCTTTCGTGTTGCAATATTTCGATGAAAGCGCGATGTCGGAGCAAAAAGCGATATCGCAGTCATCGGACTGCAACGCAAGCAGCACATGATCCTCTTCATGCTCGGTAATGTTGATTCGGATGTCGGGATGCATCTTTGAAAACGCGCCGATGAGGGATATGACATTGTATCTGCCAAGCACGGGAATGCCCGCGATTTTGAAAGACGTCCGCGCGCCGGCGGCGATTTCGCGCTTCAGGTCGGCGACGGACTGCGTCGCCAGATCGAAGGATTTCGTGATCTCGATGAAGTATGGCATGACCCTGCGCCCGGCGTCGGAAACGGAAAAATGCTTGCCGCTGCGGTTCAGCAGTTCTATGCCGAGATCGTTTTCCAGTGAGAAAATATTCTTTGAAATGGAGGATTGTGAAGTATGAAGAAGCGCTCCGGCCTCACTGAAATTGCCGGTGTTTACGACCGCCAAAAAACTCTTGATTTTCAGGATGTCCATAGATCGGCCTCCTTGTTGTTGGCAGAAGCGAACATTGACGGTTCAGAGAAAAAAAGCAGCAAAGGCGTGGCTTTATTGTACAGTAAACGCTATAAGATGTCAACCGACAGGGCCGTTCCGAAAGCGTTAAGCGCTGCAAATACGGTACTGTCCGGACCCCGAAGAGTGACGACGCCGGTGTGGATCTCCGGTGGGTACAATCAAGGCCGTCCCGCTCGGTATTGCCCTCCCGTCGGGTCGCCGGCACTCGTGCGGGCGCTTCATTCACTTCGTCCATTCCGCTCGTATGCCGCGGCCCCCGTCTCCGAGCAATGCCGATCCGTCGGCCGCGAGCCGTTGATTTGTGGCGGTAGGGGTCTGAACCGTAACACAGATACCGCAATGCCGTTACCGCTCAAAGATCGCCGTGCGGGCAAGACGACATGAACAAGATCATTTCGATGGAGCAGGCCCTTGACCATATAGAATCGGGTATGACGATAATGCTGGGCGGATTTTTTTGGAGCGGTTCCCCGTTCGGGCTGATAAGAGAACTCTCCAAACGCAAAGGACGACTCCGGGATCTGACCCTTATTTCAAATGACGCGGGCTCCGCCTTCCTGCATCCCGAATCGTATGGCAACGCGCTTATGGACACGGGCATGTTTAAAAAGTGCGTCGCTTCCTTCATAGGACACAACCACGCGGCGGTGAGGCTGATCGGTGAAAAGAAGCTGGAGTTGGAAATGGTTCCCATGGGCACTTTCGCGGAGCGCATTCGCGCGGGAGGCGCCGGCATAGGCGGCTTTCTGACGCCCACAGGCGTGGGAACGCCGGTGGCCGAGGGAAAACAGAACATGCGCATATGCGGAAGCGACTATATCCTCGAACTGCCGCTCAAGGCGGATGTGGCGCTGATCTACGGAAGCAGGGTGGACGCGTATGGTCACGTATATTCGCGCGCCGTCGCGCGCAACTTCAACACAGTCATGGCGACGGCGGCGGAGTATGTGATTGTGGAGGCCCGTGAGATTGTAAAATCGGGGGAGATAGAACCGGACCGCGTTACGATTCCGGGCGTTTTTATCGATGCGGTCGTGCAGGCAAGGGAGAGTGATTATACACTATGGTGAACAGAGAAAGGATTGCGCGTAAGGTGGCGTGGGATATCAAGGACGGTGAATTTGTTAATTTTGGCCATGGTATACCTTATTCGGTCGCCGCCTTTATCGATCCGCGAAAAAAAATATTCATTCATAACGAACCCGGCGTCATTTGCACGGGGCCGGGTTCTCCCCCGCAAAAATACGATTATGACATGCTCGATTCCGCGAATGACTTCGTTTCAGACTTGCCCGGCGGCGCGTTTATGGATACGGCCGATTCCTTCGCCATGATACGGGGCGGACATATAGGCAAGACGGTCCTCGGCGCGCTGCAGGTGGATGAGAACGCCGATATCGCAAATTGGGCGGCGACGGGAAGGCCCCCCGCGGGCATAGGCGGGGCAATGGATCTTTGCGCGGGCTGTCCCGAGGTACTGATCGCCATGGAAAGCATGACGAAAAACGGAATGCCCAAGCTGTTGAGGAAATGCACGTACCCGCTGACGGCGGCGGGCAAGGCGACGAAGGTTTACACGGAATTCGGGGTGATGACCGTGAAGCCCGGGGAGGGTTTCCGACTGATCGAAAAATTCCCCGATTACAGCGTTGACGATATCCGGAAAATGGTCGCGGTGGATTTTAAGACAGCGGAGGATTTGACGGAGATAGATCTTGGAATACCGTTGTAGCTACGAAGAATTTGCGTAAATCGCAAGCAGGGTGAGCAGTAAGCAAGGAGGAGAAAATGAAAAAGTCGGCGCGTTTTGTTATTGACACACACGTACACTCACAGCGCCACGCCGCAGGCGAAAAAGCGGATGCACGGGCAAAGGCACAGGGCAAGGAACTTACGGATTATATCGATTTGGAAAGTCGGATGGGGGTCTTAAATACCTATGACAACAGCAAACGGCTCCTGTACGACATGGAGTGCTACGGCGTGGACATGTGCATATTGCAGTGCGCTTTCGGCATGACAAACGAATTAAACGTTGAATTGATGCGAAGATATCCGGATAAGTTCAGATGCATGGCCATATCGAAAAGGACTGTGGACAGAGCGATTGAAACGGGCGAATGGGATTACAGAGAAGCCTGCGCCGAGCTCGACGAACTGTGCGCCACGGGCAATTTCTGCGGGATTGGCGAAGGGCCCGCGAGCGTTCCGGACAGTACGGACATCTTCAGGCACAAGACGTACAACCCTTCCGAGCGCATGGATGAGCTTCGCGCGACTATGGACGTGGGACGAAAATATAAACTGCCGGTTACGATTCACACCGGAGGACCCGGCGGATATCCCATAACCCACACGCGCTGGCCCGAAAACTGGCATCCTTACTGGGTTCACGACATAGCGGCGGAATACCCCGATGTGCCGATCATATTCGCGCACGGTGGTATGCAGGGCGGCTACATGACGGATTTGGTCGATCAATGCATAGTCGTGGCGTCAAACTTCAATAACGTGTACTTGGAAACGGGCCTTTATTGGACGGAATTGTATTACAAGGCCCTGAAATACCCGAACGTGGGGCCCGAAAAGCTTATATGGGGCACGGATTGGGGCGCGTCCATACCGACACAGACCCGAATAGGCAACAATCCACAGAGTTTCGGCATGCAGGTGCATAAAGACGGAATTATCCGGCATCAGTGCGACGTCATGGGCTGGAGCCTCAAACAGGTTGAGCGCCTTGACATTTCTCAGGACGACATCAATCTTATTCTGGGCGGAAACGCGCTGCATTTGTTCAAAATCGAATTTCCGCTGACGCGCATGTTTAAAGGGCGCGATCATATCGGCCGCGCGGACGTGTCCGCGAAATAACCTTGTTTGCAGAAGCTTAGAAACCGCGAACCACCGGGG
>JAITLA010000183.1 GCA_031278145.1 Eubacteriales Family XIII. Incertae Sedis bacterium | reverse complement strand
CGGCGCGGTACTGCCTGACCAAGGACGATCTCCTGATCCTGTCGAGCGAGGCGGGCGTCCTGCCCATAGCGCCCTCCGAGATCGTCAAGAAGGACAGGCTGCACCCGGGGCGCATGCTGCTCATAGACACGGTGCGGAAGCGGATCATCGAGGACGACGAGCTGAAAAGCAAGGTGGCGGCGGCCAAACCGTACCGCCGCTGGCTCGACAAGAACCGCATCGACCTCGACAGGCTGCCCGCCGGGGGGAGGCAGGGCGCGACCTGGCAGGACGTGGTCCGGGGCAGGAAGCGCAGCAGCGCGGGCGAGCCTTACGAACAGGCGCTGCTGAAGGATCTCGCGGGCCTCGATCTTATGATGGCGAACAGGGAAAGCGACGCGGCGGACCTGCCGCTGCACACGGTACAGAAGATCTTCGGCTATACGTGGGAGGATCTGAACCTCACGCTCAAGGTCATCGCCGACACCGCGGAGGATCCGATTGCATCCATGGGAACGGATTCGCCCCTCGCCGTGCTCTCCAACAAGCCGCAGCTGCTCTACAACTACTTCAAGCAGCTCTTCGCGCAGGTGACGAACCCGCCCATTGACGCGATACGTGAGCATATCGTCACATCCTCCGACATCCAAATCGGCAGCGAGGGCAACCTCCTCGAACCGGGGAGCGAGAACTGCCGCATGATCCGCCACTTTACGCCCGTGCTCACGGAGGAAGAGCTGGCGAAGCTTCGGGGCGTGCGCCGCCGCGGCTTCGCGAGCGTGACCCTGCCCATATTGTTCAACGCGCGCGCGAAGCGGGGGCTCGAACGGGCGCTCGACGATCTCTTCTTCGCGGTCGACGTGGCCATGAACAGCGGCTACAACATCATCATCCTCTCGGACAGGGGCGCTTCGGAGTACAAGCTTCCGATCCCCGCGCCGCTGGCCGCCTCGGGCTTGCACCACCACCTTATCCGTAACGGAAACCGCACGCGCATCAGCCTGATCGTCGATACGGGCGAGGCCAGGGAGGCGCACCACCTCGCGCTTCTCGTCGGCTTCGGCGCCAACGCCGTCTGCCCTTGGCTGGCCTACCGCTCCCTGGAGCGGATGGCGGAGGAAGGCAGGCTTCTCGTGGACGCGGGCGGGGCCAAGGACAATTACCGCAAAACGATGACCGATGCGATTGTGAAGATCATGTCGAAGATGGGCATCTCGACCGTGCGTAGCTACCACGGCGCGCAGATATTCGAGGCCCTTGGCGTGAGCGACGCGGTGATCGACAAATATTTCACGGGCGCCATCACGCGCATCGGGGGCGTTACGCTGCGCGAGATCGAGCAGGAATGCGCGCAACGGCACGCCCGCGCCTTCGACCCCGTCACGCGGCATGAGCCCCTCGACGCGGGCGGCGATTACAAGTGGCGCAAGGACGGCGAATACCACCTCTTCAACCCCGAGAACATCTTCTATTTGCAACAGTCCTGCCGCACGGGCGATTACGGGATGTTCAAGACCTTTTCCTCCTGCGTCAACAAGCGCACGACGGAGCTCAAGAACATCCGGGGCCTGCTGCGGATCGCGACGGCGGAGAAGCCGATCCCCATCGACGCCGTGGAGCCCGTGGAAAGCATCGTGAAGCGTTTCAAGACGGGGGCCATGTCCTACGGTTCGATCAGCAGGGAGGCGCACGAGTGCATGGCCATCGCCATGAACCGTCTCGGCGGCCGCAGCAACACGGGAGAGGGCGGGGAAATCCCCGAGCGCTTCATCAAGGACGCGGACGGCACGGACCGTTCGAGCGCGATCAAGCAGGTGGCCTCGGGGCGCTTCGGCGTGGACATCCATTACCTGAACAACGCCCTCGAGCTGCAGATCAAGATGGCGCAGGGGGCCAAGCCCGGAGAGGGCGGGCATCTGCCCGGCAACAAGGTGTATCCGCAGATCGCGAAATCCCGCCGTTCCACGCCGGGCGTCGGGCTGATCTCCCCGCCGCCGCACCACGATATCTACTCGATTGAGGATCTGGCGCAGCTGATACGCGATTTGAAAAGCGCGAACCGCGACGCGCGCATCAGCGTCAAGCTCGTGTCCGAGGCGGGTGTCGGCACGGTGGCCGTGGGCGTCGCGAAGGGGCTCGCGGACGTCATCGTCGTCAGCGGCTACGACGGCGGAACGGGCGCCGCGCCGCGCACGAGCATCCGCCACGCGGGGCTGCCCTGGGAGCTCGGCGTCGCGGAGGCGCACCAGAGCCTGCTCCTGAACAACATGCGCAACCGCGTCGTGCTCGAAACGGACGGCAAGCTCCTGACGGGCCGCGACATCGTCATTGCGGCCCTGCTCGGCGCGGAGGAATTCGCTTTCGCGACCGCGCCCCTCGTGGTCCTCGGCTGCGATATGATGCGGGTCTGCAACCTCGACACCTGTCCCGTCGGCATCGCGACGCAAAACCCCGTGCTCTGCGGCCGTTTTGCGGGAAAGCCGGAATACGTCGAAAACCTGATGCGCTTTCTGGCGCGGGAGGTGCGCGAGTGGATGGCGCGCATAGGCGTCCGCCGATTCAAGGACCTCGTCGGACACGTCGAGCTTCTGCACCGAAACCCGAGCGATATCAACGAGAAGGCGAAAACCGTGGATCTGTCGGGACTTCTCCACCGGCCGAGGGCCGTGGACGACGCGGGCGCGCGCTACTTCACGCAACCGCAAGACCACGCGCTGCGGCGCACGGTGGATCGGAACACCCTGCTCTCCCTCTGCCGTTCGGCCGTGGAGCGCAAGAGCGACTGCGTGCGCTACAGTCTGCCCGTGAACAACCGCAACCGAACGATAGGCTGCATGCTCTCGAGCGAGATCGTGCGCGCGCACGGCGCCGAGGGCCTGCCCGACGCCACCGTGCGGCTGCGTTTCGACGGCTCTGCGGGGCAGAGCTTCGGCGCCTTCCTCGCGAAGGGCGTGGAGCTGACGCTGTGCGGCGAGTCGAACGACCACGTGGGCAAGGGGCTCTCCGGGGGCAGGATCATCGTGACGCCGCCCGCGGATTCGCCCTTCGATCCGGGAGAGAACATCATCATCGGCAACGTGGCGCTCTACGGCGCGACCGCGGGCGAGGCCTACATACGCGGCGTGGCCGGCGAACGCTTCTGCGTGCGAAACAGCGGCGCGACCGCCGTCGCGGAGGGCGTGGGCGACCACGGCTGCGAGTATATGACGGGCGGCAGGGTCGTGATACTCGGCAAGACCGGCCGCAATTTCGCCGCGGGCATGTCGGGCGGCGTCGCCTACGTTCTGGACCCCGAGGGCGCGCTTCCGCGAAGCTGCAACCGCGAGGGCCTGATCCTCGACCCCCTTGACGGGAAGGACCGGAAGGAGCTCAAGGCGCTGCTTGAAGCGCACCTCTTCTATACGGGCAGCGGCAGGGCAAAGGCCCTTCTGGCCGATTTCACGGCCTCGGCCAAGCTGTTTTTGAAGATCATCCCGGAGGGTTACCGGCGCATGCTGATCGCGATGGAAGAGGCGAGCAAACGGAAGCTGCAAGGGGAGGAACAAATCCTGTACGCTTTCGGAAGGGTGATCGACGATGCCGCGCATCGCGAAAGGAAGGCGGAGTAGATGGGAAAGCCCACGGGTTTTTTGGAATACGAACGGGTGGAGGCGGCGCATCGCCCCGTCGGCGAGCGCGTGCGCGATTATGATGAATTCGTCGCGGAGCGGGACGCGGAGGCGCTGCGCACACAGGGCGCGCGCTGCATGGACTGCGGCGTGCCGTACTGCCACGCGGGCTTTGTCGTGGAGGGCCTCTCCATAGGCTGCCCGCTGTGCAACCTCATTCCCGAAATCAACGACCTCGTCTATAGGGGGGATTTTGAGGAAGCCTACAAGCGGCTCTCCAAGACCCATCCCTTCCCGGAATTCACAAGCCGCGTCTGTCCCGCGCTGTGCGAGGGCTCCTGCACGCTCGGCGAGCACGCGCGCCCCGTCGCGATCAAGGACATCGAGCGCTTTGTCAGCGACGAGATGCGACGGCGGGGCCTGATCCGGCCGCGACCGCCTCTGCTGCGCACGGGCAAGCGCGCGGCCGTCGTCGGCTCGGGTCCCTCGGGGCTTGCCTGCGCCGAGCTTTTGAACCGGCTCGGCCACAGCGTCACCGTGTTCGAGCGGGCCGACCGGCCCGGCGGTCTGCTCATGTACGGCATCCCGAACATGAAACTCGACAAGGCGCTCGTCCTCTCCCGCGTCGCGCTGCTGGAGGAGGAGGGCGTGCAATTCGTCCTCTCAACGGAGGTGGGCGGCGATTATCCCGCGCCGGCCCTCGTGAAGGACTTCGACGCCGTTGTGCTCTGCGCGGGCGCGACGCAAGAACGGCGGATCGACGTTCCGGGCGGCGCGCTCGACGGCCTTGTGACCGCGGTGCGCTTCCTCACCGCCGCGACCAAGGGACTGCTTGACGGAACGCGGGACGCAAGCGCGCCGAGCGCCGAGGGAAAGGACGTGATCGTCGTGGGCGGCGGCGATACGGGCACGGACTGCGTGGCAAGCTCCGTGCGGCAGGGCGCGCGGAGCGTCGCGCAGCTCGAGATCCTGCCGAAGCCGCCCGAAAAGCGGGCGGCGGGGAATCCCTGGCCGCTTTGGCCCAAGCTGCACAAGACCGATTACGGGCAAGAAGAAGCCATCGTCCTGTTCGGCGCCGATCCGCGCGAATACCTGACGACGGTGAAGGAGATCACGGGCACAAACGGGCGCGTGAGCGGCGTCAAGACCGTCCGGGTCGAATGGGTGCGGCAGGACGACGGGCGCATGATGCCGCGCGAGATCGCGGGAACGGAGAAGCTGCGGCCGGCGCAGCTCGTGCTGACGGCCATGGGCTTCACGGGGCCGGAGCGCACGCTGATCGACCGGCTTGACCTCAGAACGGACAGCCGCGGAAACGTGGCGACGGAAGGCGACACGCACAAGAGCAGCCTGCTTTCGGTCTTTGCCGCCGGGGACATGCGGCGCGGCCCCGGGCTGGTCGTGTGGGGCATCGCGGAGGGACGGCACGCCGCGCGCCGGTGCAACGAATATCTGATGGCGAAGTGATAAGGGCAGCGGGCTCTCGCGGTCCGCGCGGCGGGCCCGCTTACCGGTTCTTGAACCGCGCGGGCCGCTTTTCGAGGAAGGCCGTCATCCCCTCCACCCTGTCCTCGGAGGCTGCGGTGCTCACGTATGCCTCGAGCTCGAAGGCCGCGCCCGAAACCAGATCCGAATGAATCCCGGCGTTGATCGCCCGCTTCGCCATCTTCAGCCCTATCGGCGACTTGGAGATCACGAGCCGCGCGTATCTTTCCGCCTCCGCAAGCAGCGCGTCGGCGGGAAACACCTTCTGGACGAGCCCGATGCGCAACGCTTCGGCGGCGTCGATCATCTCCGCGCCGAAGATCAGATACTTCGCCATCCCCTTCCCGACGAGGCGCGGCAGACGCTGCGTGCCGCCGAAGGCCGGCATGATGCCCAGATTCACCTCCGGCTGGCCAAATTTCGCCTTGTCCGACGCGAGGCGAACATCGCAAGCCATCGCGAGCTCACAGCCGCCGCCGAGGGCGAAGCCGTTGACCGCCGCGATGACGGGCTTGTCGATGTTTTCAATCGATTCCATGACCCGCTGGCCCTTTTTCATCATCTCCCTGCCCTCGGCAATCGTGAGGTCCCGCATCTGCGCAATGTCCGCACCGGCCACAAAGGCCTTGCCTGCGCCCGTGAGCAAAACCGCCCGCACATCCTCCGCCTCGTCGATACGGAAAAACACGTCGCCGAGCTCGGACAGCAGCTTCGTGTTCAGCGCGTTCATCGCCTCGGGCCTGTTCACGGTAACAAAGGCAAGCCCCTCCTTCACTTCAAACAACAGATTCTCATAATTCTCCATAATCCTCTCCTTTTGTTAAACATGACCCGCCCGCGGACAAAAGCCTGCCGCCTCCCAATCGCGCGTGCCGCGGACCCTCTGCGCT
>JAITLA010000086.1 GCA_031278145.1 Eubacteriales Family XIII. Incertae Sedis bacterium | reverse complement strand
TCGTCGGTCACGGCTTTGCCCGTCGCCTTGCGGATGAACAGGAAGATGAACCGGCATCCGTCGAGCGCGGGGATGGGCAGCAGGTTCACGATGCCCAGATTCAGGCTGATCAGCGCCGTGAGCCGGGCGAGCTGCGCCGGGCCGTTCTTTGCCACGTCGCCCACGATGTAGACGATGCCCACGGGTCCCGTCAAATCCCGCACCGGGATATCGCCCGTGAACAGCATGCCGAGCGCCCGCACGATCTCCGCGCCCATGGACGAGGCGTAGCGGCAGCCGTGCAGGAGCAGCACCGGATTGAGGTCGCGTATGCGCCGTTCCGCCGTCAGCGTAATCCCAACCATCTTCTTGCCGTCGTCGCCCGTGTAAAAGTCGCTCTCAAGCCGAACCTCGGCGCCGTTCCGCAGAACGGCGATCTCGACGCGCTTGCCCCTTGCCGCGGTCACCGCAGGGGAAATTTCATCCCCTTCCGTCACGGGAACGCCGTCCACGGACACGATGCGATCTCCGGGCACGATGCCGGCCGCCTCCGCGGGGCTGCCCGCGATGACCTCCGAAACGACGGTCGTCGGCGTGCCGCTCGCGAAGATCACGCCGGATAGGATCAGCACGGCCAGCAACAGGTTCATCAGCGAACCGGCCAGCAAGACCAAGGCCTTCGCGGGGAGCGACTTGCGGCTGAAGGACCCCGGGTCGTCGGAGTTTTCGTTCTCGCCCTCCATCGCGCAAAAGCCCCCTATGGGAAAGGCGCGCAGCGTGTACTCGGTATCCCCCCGCTTGAAGCGAAGCAGCCGAGGCCCCATGCCGAGGGCGAATTCGTTCACGCGAACGCCGACGGCCTTGGCCGCGAGCAGGTGCCCGAGCTCGTGGACGAAGATCAGCAGGCAGAATAGGATTATCGCGTATACAATCGTCATCGGAACCTCCGTATCACGCGGAACAAGCCCGGTGGACGCGCCTGAGCACCTGCGCCCGCACCTCGGCGTCGATGCGCAAAATGCCGTCCACGTCGGTCGCGCGGCTCTGCACGTGCAGGTCCATCGTCCGTTCGAGATGCGTCTGGATATCCAAGAAACGGAGCTTCCCCTCAAGGAAGAGCCGGACCAGTACCTCGTTCGCCGCGTTGAGCGCGATGGGGCCGCTCCCGCCCGCGCGCATGGCCGCGCGCGCCAAGCGCAGACAGGAGAAGGTTTCCTCGTCCGGCGGCTCAAAATCGAGGCCCTTCAGCTTGTGGAAGTCCAAGGGCGCCACCTCCGCCGGCCAGCGTTCGGGGAAGGACAGCGCGTAGGAGATCGGTCCCTTCATATCCGGCGATCCGAGCTGCGCGATCACGGCGCCGTCCGCGTATTCCACCATCGAATGGATGATGCTCTGCGGCTGGATCACGATCTCGATCCGGTCCTCGGCGATGCCGAAGAGCCGCCCCGTTTCGATCAGCTCCAGGCCCTTGTTCATCATCGTGGCGGAATCGACGGTGATCTTCCTGCCCATCTTCCAGTTCGGATGCGTCAGGGCCTGCCTCACCGTAACGCCGTTCAGGCGTTCCTTGGAATAACCGCGAAAGGGCCCGCCCGATCCGCAGAGCAGGATGCGCGCGACCGCGTCCGCGGGGCCGCTTTGCAGGCACTGAAAGATGGCGCTGTGCTCGCTGTCCACGGGGATGATGGCAAGCCCGCGCTTTTTGCTCTCCGCCATGACCAACTCGCCGCCCGCCACGATGGTTTCCTTGTTCGCGAGCGCGACATCCTTTCCGCCGCATATCGCGCGCCAGGTCGGAACGAGGCCCGCGATGCCCGAAATCGCGTTCAGCATGAGGTCGTGATCGCCCTTCTCCGCCGCCTGCGCCAAGCCGTCCGCGCCCGTGAGAAATTCGGTGCGCGGAAATTCCTTCGCCAGCGCCCCGATTGCACCCTCCGCCGCCTGCGCCTCGCCGACGACGGCCAAGGACGGCTTGAGCTTTCTGATCTGCGTCCGAAGCAGCTCCGTATTCCCGCCGCAAGTGAGGACCGTCGCCTTCAGCTTGTCCGGGTTCATCTCCACAATGCGGACCGTTTGCGTCCCGACGGAGCCCGTGGAACCGAAAATTCCGATTTTTTTCATTATTTACCTTTAATGATGCTCATACTGTCATGGGAATGACCAACACTGTGTAATAATATACGACCGGCGCGGTAAAGAGCACGCTGTCGAATCGATCCAAGATCCCCCCGTGTCCCGGAATCAGATTGCCGTAATCCTTTATGCCCAAGCCGCGTTTGAACACGGAGGCCGTAAGGTCGCCGAGCTGCGAAACGACGCCGCCGATTGCCCCGAGGATCAGGCAGTGCGCGAGCAGCGCGGGCATGAGCAGATATCCGAACGCGCCGCAGAAAAGCACGCTGCCGAGGAAGCCGCCCACCGCGCCCTCCGTCGTCTTCCCGGGGCTGATGGCCGGACAGAGCTTATGCCGCCCGATCAGGCTGCCCGTGAAAAAGGCCGCGATGTCCGTCCCGAAGGCCGCCAGAAAGATCAGCCACACCATGCGTTCGTATCGGGGCAGCTGCCCGAGCAGCGCCACATGGTACGAAAAGAAGCAGATGTAGAGGATCCCCGTCAAGGTCACCATGCCGTCCTCGATCCGGCGTCTGTTCGCGTCGAGCGGGTACAGCAGGGACAGCGCCGCCGCAAGGAAGAACCAGAGCATATAGAGCGCGCTTTTGTCCGGCGCGAACAGATCGATGCAGTACAGGCCGACCGCGGCGGCATAGGCAATCGCGCGCGACGGATGCGCGCCGCGGCTCTTGCCGCGCAGGGCGACGGCGCGTTCGAAGGAGCGAAAGAATTCGCGCATGCCCGCGACGCCTATGAGGAAGCAGGCCGCGAGAAGCAGGCGGCCCCCGACGAATACGACGGCGAGCAGGGGCAGCATGATTAAGCTTGAAACGACGCGCTGCTTCATTCGGCTTGTCCTTCCGGCGGGGCTTGCCTCGGGCCTTTGGGGAAGCGCCGCGAATCCCTTCCCGCGCGGCGTTTTATGGGCGCGCGGCGCTAACGACCGCCGAAGCGGCGTTCCCTGCCTTGGTATTCCTCGATGGATTTCTCAAACTCCCGCGGGCTGAAATCGGGCCAATGCACCTCCGAAAAAACGAACTCGCTGTAGGCGCTCTGCCAAAGCAGAAAATTGGACAGACGCCGCTCGCCGCCCGTGCGGATGATCAGATCGGGATCGGGCATGCCGGCCGTGTAAAGCCTGCTCGCAATCAGCGCTTCGTCGATCCCCTCCGGCGCGAGCCGCCCCGCCGCAACCTCTGCGGCGACGGCGCGCAAGGCGCGCGCGATCTCGTTCCTGCTTCCGTAATTCAGCGCGATGCCAAACTGCATCCCGCCGTTGTCCGCCGTGGTCTTGAGCGAGCGCCGCAGGCGCTCGACCGCGCTTGGCGGCAAGGCCTCGTAATCGCCGAGGATGCGAACCCGCACGTTGTTCGCGTTGAGCTCCGCAAGCTCCCTGTCCACGTACAGGATCAGCAGATTGAAGATGCCCGAAACCTCTTCGACGCTGCGCTTCCAATTCTCCGTGGAGAAGGCGTAGACCGTGAGGTATTTGACGCCCAGCGCGGAGGCCCGCTTCACGATCTCCTTCATGGCGAGCATGCCCGCGTTGTGGCCCGAAAGCCGCGGCAAGCCTTTCGCCCGCGCCCAGCGCCCGTTCCCGTCCATGACGATGCCGATATGCGCGGGTATGCGATTCAAATCCATCATATTTCGCACACGATAAGCTCCAAAAAATCCGAAGCCGCGTCCGCGCGCACGCGGATCACGCGAAGCCGCCCGTCCCGCGAGGCTTCCCGCGGCACCCGCGGCGCCCGCGTTTCGAAGACGCGAAAGGCGAACCCCGCGTCTTCCAGCAAGCGTGCCGCCTTGTCCGCGTCCAGGAGCAGAACATCCGGAACTTTCGAACACGCGTCTTCCATCAGACCTCCATGATCTCCTTTTCTTTTTCCGAGATGATGGCGTCGATCTCCTTGACGCTCTTGTCCGCCTTCTTCTGCACCGCTTCCAGCTCGTCCTTCAGATCGTCCTCCGTCAGCTCGCCGGCCTTTTCCAGCCTCTTGAGCTCCTCGTTGGCGTCGCGGCGCTCGTTGCGGATGGCGATCTTGGCGTCCTCCCCGTACTTCCTGACGAGCTTGGTCAAGTCCTTCCTGCGTTCCTCCGTGACCGGCGGGATCGAAAGCCGGATGACCTTGCCGTCGTTTGCGGGGTTGATCCCGAGATTCGCAAGGTTGACGGCCTTCTCGATGCCGTGCAGGGATTTCGGATCGAAGGGCGTGATCAGAAGGCTCCGCGGGTCAGGCGCCGTAATATTCGAGATGTTTTTGAGCGGTGTCGGCGTGCCGTAATAATCGACCAAGACCTTGTCGAGCAAGGCGGGATTCGCGCGGCCGGCCCTGACGGTATTCAGATTTTCCTTCAGAGCCGCTATGCTCTTGGCGGATTTTTCATCCAAAATCTGCTGTACATCCATGCTCATATCAAACCTCCTTAACATTAGAGCGCGTTTTCGCATCCTTGGTTCCATGGAAAGCCCAAGCTTGGAAAAAATATTCGGATCGGAGCGGCTTGCGCGCGGTGCGCGTTCACCGGACAATCGTACCGATGTCCTCACCGTACACGGCCCGCAGCACATTGCCGGGCTCCGAAAGGCCGAACACATGGATGGGTATCTTGTTGTCCCGGCAGAGCGAGGCCGCCGTGGAATCCATGACACCGAGATCTTTTTCAAGCACCTCTTGGTGCGTCAGCGCGCTGTAGCGGACGGCGTCCGGGTGCGCGTGGGGGTCGTCCGAATACACGGCGTCCACCTTCTTCGCCAGCAGGATGATGTCCGCTTCGATCTCCGCCGCGCGCAGGGCCGCCGTCGTATCCGTCGAAAAGAAGGGATTGCCCGTCCCCGCCGCGAAGATCACGACGATCCTGCGGTCGAGATGCGCCATGGCCCGCCGCCTGATGTAGGGCTCCGCGATCTCGCGCATCTCGATGGCGGTCTGCACCCGCGTCGGGATACCCTTGGCCTCAAAGGCGGTCTGCAGGGCGAGGGCGTTGATCACCGTCGCCAGCATACCCATGTAGTCGGCGGTCGCGCGGTCCATGCTCTTGCCGGTCCTGCCGCGCCAGAAGTTGCCGCCTCCCACCACAATCGCAATCTCCACGCCGAGCAGGGCGATCTCCTTGATCTGATCCGCCACCTGTGAAAGCATCGCTTCGTTCAGGCCGAACTTGTTCTCGCCGGCCAGCGCCTCGCCGCTGATCTTCAGGACGATCCGCTTGTATTTGGGCAGCCTGTGTTCCTCCATTCCTCGCTCCTTTTCCGCCTCGCCGAGCATCGGGGCCGCCGAAGCGCGGCGAGGGTATCCGGGGTATCTATTGTACGGTTCCGCGCGCTTTCGCCGCCGGGCGGAAGCGCGGGCCACGCAATATAACGGTTGTTCCTTGGTTATTATACATCAAAACGCGCCGTCGTTCAATCGAAACAGAAAATTCTTGCTACGCTCAAGCAAGCGTTGCTTACGGTTCGGAGGCAATCGGCCTTGGGCTTGGGCATCCTCTCCGCTCTTCGCAGCGCCGCAAAGGACGCGGCGTTTGCATGGGGTATGAACAGCAAGCCCTCAGCGCGAATCCCGCCTCCGATGCGCGCAAAAAGCGCAGCCCGCCGCATCGCCCGCGCAGCCGCGGCAGGCGTCTTGGGGCATGCGCGCCGCGTCCCGCACGGCAAAGAACAGCCCGGCGCAGGACTTCGGCGGCCTGATGCTCCCGTCCGCGCGCACCGCCGCGCCTATCCTGCCGAAGTCCAGCACGCGCGCGAGCTTCCGCATCTCCTCAATCCGCATGCCGTAATAGCCGGGACCAAAGGAATCGGAGAGGACGCCGTCCGTCTGCGCCGCGAGCCGTGCGCGCAGCGCGGCGAAGGCCGCTTCGAGGTAGACGGTCTGCCACAAATCCCCGTAAAACAGACGCGAGAGGCGCGGCTCCGGCCTTTCGTCGACGCGCAGCGACAGGGCGTAGGCGACGAGCTTGATCACATTGCGCGCGTCTATCTGTTCAAAGGCGGGGCAAACGAAAGCGACACCCGCTATCCGCAGCGAGGGACCCTGCGGCGCGACGGGCGCAAAACAAGCGGCGACGGCCGAGAGCGCCGCACCCTCCGTCCATTCCCGATGCGCGGCGAGCGCGTCCTCGAGCATGCGCGCGTGCGCCTCCTTGTCCGGATCGAAGCGGCACGCGGCCTTCAGCCGCGAAAGCGCCGCGTCGTAGAGTGTGGGCAATGAGAAGTCGATGAAAATCTCGTCCATTGTATGGTTTGTCACCACTCAAACCCCACGCCATTTTTGCGGGGTCACTGACAAAGTACACACGGGGACGGTTCTTTTGTGTACCGGGCAGGTTTGGCACTGTGGCCCGTGCCGGTAAATCGCGCAATTTCAATTTTGGCTCCGTCCAACATTCGGCTTCGCCTCATTCCTCCGTTCGCCCGAGGCTCACTTCGCTGTCCTGTTTTACACTGCGGCTAAAGCCGCGTAAAACAGGCAAAATTGAA
>JAITLA010000059.1 GCA_031278145.1 Eubacteriales Family XIII. Incertae Sedis bacterium | reverse complement strand
CGATCCCCGCGACTCACACAAACCCGCACGGCTTTTCACCCGTGGCGGCGGTCATCGTGGCCGAGCCCGTCAACGCCGAAACGCCCGTGATCCTCGAAAACCCGACGGACTTTGACGGCTTCGTCGGCGCGCCGCCCACGCTCGAGGCGCGGGTGCAGCCGCCCGCGCAGGCGGGCGGCACGCTGAGTTACCAATGGTACAGCGGTCTTATCGACGCCTACAGCGGCGCGTCCGTACAGGGCGCGACCGAAAATCGCTTCACCGCGGCGGACGAGCCGGGCGTCTTCTATTACTGGTACACCGTCACGCACGTGAACGATTCCGCTTCCGTCACGGGCGAGTGGAGCGTCGAAACGCGCAGCGAGATCGCCAAGATCAGCCTGCGCTACGCAAAGCTGACGGTCACGGCCGGCACGATCACAGGCGGCGATTACGACGGCGAAACGGAGGGCCTGTACGCGGTGGGCGAGGCCGTGACGGTCACGGCCGACGCGCCGCCGGACGGCATGCGCTTTGACATGTGGGTGCTCACGCCGGATCTCCTCGCCGCTCCCGTGCCGCGCGACACGGGGACGCTCACCTTCCAAATGCCCGCGGGCGATCTGACGCTCGCGGCGACATACAAGACGCCCCCGATCAAGCCGACGCCGGCGGGCGGCAACGGAGGCAGCACCGAAAGGATACCGGAGGAAGAAGCCGCGCCGGAGGACACGGGCGCGCGCGAGGGCGCGTACCAAAATCCCTTCACGGACGTGCACGAGGACGACTGGTTCTACGACGACGTGCGCTACGTGTGCGCGCTGGGCCTGTTCAACGGCACGAGCGAGGACAGCTTCTCACCCTTCGCGCCCATGACGCGCGCCATGTTCGTAACGGTGCTGTACCGCCTCGCGGGTAGCCCCGCTCTCGGCGACGCGCGCGGCACGGACTTTAGCGACGTGGAGAACGGGCTGTGGTACAGCGACGCGGTGCGCTGGGCCGCGCGGGCCGGCATCGTGGTGGGCATGGGCGGCGGTCTGTTCGCGCCGGATGCGGATGTCACGCGCGAGCAGGCGGCGGCGCTCCTGCTGCGTTACGCGCGCACGGAGGGGCAAACGCTGCCCGCCCTGCGCGACTTTGCGTCCTTCGCGGACGAGGACACAATCGCCCCCTACGCCGAGGAAGCCGTCGAGGCGCTCTACCGCGCCGAGATCGTCCGCGGCAGGCTCGATGATCTCTTCGATCCCAAAAGCAACGCCACGCGCGCCGAGGCCGCCGCCATGCTTCACAGGTTTATCGAAGCGACGCTTTAGCCGAGGGCCGCGCCCGCGCGAGGATTCCGAAGCGGCCCCCTCTCTCTCTCGGAGGGGGCCGCGTTTTTGCCGGCGCGCTTACGCGGCAAAAAAGACAAAGAGCCCGTTCGCCTTTCGAACAGACCCTTCCTCTTCCGCTTGCGTCCGCTTTGTGCGCGGCGGCCCACTTGTTACCGCCTTGGATACCACTTCAATCAAAACGCCTACTTCAATTCCACCGAGGCGCCCACGCCCTCCAGCTGTGCCTTGAGCGCTTCGGCCTCGCCCTTTTCGATGGCTTCCTTGACGTTGGACGGCGCGCCGTCCACAAGGTCCTTGGCTTCCTTCAGGCCGAGGCCCGTGATCTCCCGCACGACCTTGATGACCTTGATCTTCTCGGCGCCCGCGCCGGTGAGCACCACGGTGAACTCGGTCTGCTCCTCGACCGCGGCCGCCGGCGCGGCGGCGCCTGCGACGGCCACGGGAGCGGCCGCCGAAACGCCGAATTCCTCCTCGCAGGCCTTCACAAGCTCGTTGATCTCCAGAACCGTCATGCTCTTTATGGCTTCGATGATCTGTTCGTTGCTTATGCTTGCACTCATGAATCTTTCCTCCTTAAATACAATATACAATCATTCTCCGCATGCTGCCGTTTTCATCGTTTGTTACCACGCCGCGTCATTCCGCGTCGTTCTCCGAGGGCGCTGCCGGTGCCGGCGCTGCCTCCGGTGCCTCCGCTGCCGGTGCCGGTGCCGCTTCCGCTTCCGGTGCCGCCGGCGCGGCTTCCGCCGCTGCCTCCGCTTCCGGTGCCGGTGCCGGCGCGGCTTCCGCCGCCGCCTGCGCTGCCGGTTCCGCCTCCGGGGGCGCCGCGGGCGCGGGCCCGCCGCCGCTCTCCTTATCGTCGGCCACGGCTTTCAGGGTGCGTACCAGCTTGCCGACGGGCGACAGGATGCTGCCCAAGAAGCGCGCGATCAGTTCATCCCGCGTGGGCAGGGACGCGATCAGCTTCAAGCCCTCCGCGTCGTAAAACGTACCCTCGATCACGCCGGCCTTGAACTCCATCTTCTTGTATTCCTTGATGATGTCGTTCAACACCCGCGCCGGGGCAATGGCGTCGCTGTAGCCAATCGCAAAGGCGCTCGGCCCCGAAAGCACGTTCCCGAGCTGCGCGTAGTCCGTGCCGACAATCGCCCGTTCCACCAATTTGTTCTTGTAGACGGTGTAATCCACCTCGGCCTCGCGCAGCTTCCGCCGCATCGCGTCGGCCTCCGCGACCGTAATGCCGATGTAGTCGATGACGACCGCGGACCGGGCCTTGTCGAGCTTTTCTCTGATCTCGGCGACCACGGCCTGCTTTTCCTTCAGATGTTCCGCTGATGGCATATGTTCTCCTTTCCGTCCGTAATAAAAAGGTCACTGCTCAGACACTTCAATCAAAACCACTCAAACGCCGCGATAGTTTTATTCAGGCCGGGTTCTGATTCGGATTTTGGCCTTCGCAGCGTACTCAAATGTACGTGAGAAGGCCAAAATCCGAATCAGGTTCCGGAATGGACAAAAATAGCGTGGTGGGTGAGTGGTAACATAAAAAGACCTTTCCCTCCGCAGACGAAAAGGCCGAGAGGCGCAAGGCCCCCGTGCACTACCTCGGTCGGAATGATTAAGCGCGTGGCGCACCGACTGTCTGCGGTTGATATGTATGTTGGCACACAAAGCCCACGCCATTTCACATGGCGCAAGGCGCGTCAAAACACCAAGCGCGCCGGGTTGATCCGGATGCCGGGGCCCATCGTGGCCGCGACCGTGACGCTCTTTAAGTACTGGCCCTTGGCCGCCGCCGGCCTTGCCTTGACCACGGCCTCGAGCAGGGCGTTGAAATTGTCGGCCAGCTTCTCGGGTCCGAAGGATGCCTTCCCTATCGGCGTGTGGATGATGTTCGTCTTGTCGAGGCGGTACTCCACCTTGCCGGCCTTGATGTCCCGCAGGGCCCTTTCGATGTCCATCGTGACCGTTCCCGACTTGGGATTCGGCATCAGACCCTTGGGGCCGAGCAGCTTGCCCAGCTTGCCGACGACGCCCATCATGTCCGGCGTCGCCACAACGGCGTCGAAATCGAACCAGCCTTCGCTCTGTATCTTCTGCGCCATTTCCTCCGCGCCCACGTACTCCGCGCCGGCGGCCTCGGCCTCCTGCGCCTTGGGCCCCTTCGCAAACACGAGGACGCGAACGGATTTGCCCGTCCCGTGCGGCAGTACGATGGCGCCTCTGACCTGCTGGTCCGCGTGCCTGCCGTCGACGCCCAGCTTCACATGGACCTCCACGGTTTCATCGAACTTCGCCTTGGCGGTTTTGACCGCGAGATCGATGGCCTCATTCGTTTCATAGAGATTCGCCCGCTCGACGAGCTTGGCGTTCTCCTTGTAATTTTTGCTTCTCTTGGACATTTTTCCTACCTCCCGTGGTGCAAACGGCTCGCGCCTCCCACTCAAACCGACGGCATACCGCAAAAGCAAAGCCGATCAACCGCCGCGGCGGTTTTGCCGCTATCCCTGAATCACGATCCCCATGCTCTTCGCCGTGCCGCGAATCATCTCCGTTGCGGCCTCGATGCTCGCCGCGTTCAGATCCGGCATCTTGAGCTGCGCGATCTCCCGCGCCTGCGCCTCGGTCAGCGTCGCGACCTTTTTCTTGTTCGGCTCGTTCGAGCCCGACTCCAGGTTCGCCGCCTTCTTCAAGAGCACGGCCGCCGGCGGGGTCTTCGTGATGAACGTGAACGACCTGTCCGCGTATACCGTAATGACGACCGGGATGATCATGCCCGGCTGATCCTGCGTCTTTGCGTTGAACTGCTTGCAGAATTCCATGATGTTCACGCCCTTTTGGCCGAGCGCGGGGCCGACCGGCGGCGCCGGATTGGCCTGGCCCGCGGGTATCTGCAGCTTGATCAGGCTGTCGATCTTTTTCGCCATATTCTATAATCCTCCACATACGAAGCCGTATCCCATGTTCCGAAATGTTTTATATCTTGTCCACCTGGCCGAATTCCAGCTCGACGGGCGTATCTCTGCCGAACATGGAGATACGCGCCTTCAAGGTCTGCCGCTCCATGTTGACCTCCTCGACGGTACCCATGAAGCTCTCGAAGGGGCCGTTGATCACCTTGACCGTATCGCCGACCTCGATATCCAGATCGATGTAGATCTTCTCTATGCCCATGCGCCGCACCTCTTCCAGCGTGAGGGGGATGGGCTCGGAGCCGTGTCCGACAAAGCCGGTCACGCCCTGCGTGTTGCGCACCAGATACCAGGATTCGTTTGTCACGATCATCTTGACCAGCACATAACCCGGGAACATCTTCCGGGTCTTGACCTTGCGCTGGCCGTTCTTGAGCTCTATCCTGTCCTCGGTCGGCACGATGATCTTGAGAACCAGATCCTGCATGCCCCTGTTCTCGACGATCTTCTCTATGTTGACCTTGACCTTGTTCTCGTGGCCCGAATAGGTATGCACGACATACCACTTGGCTCTGCCGTCCGATTCGCTCTCGTCAAGCAAGGGGTTCTGTTTCTTTGCGGCCCGCTCGAGCCCGCCGCCCGCCGGGAACAGCGCCGCGGAGGCCGCGTCCTTATATTCTTCGCCGGTGTACTCCTTGATCATTTCGCCCTTTCCGGTTCCCTCTTCCGCCCGCGGCGTCAGAAGGAAAAGCCCAGCGTCAGCTTCAAGGCCTGCAGGAACAGCGTATCGACCGCCCAGATGGCCAAGCTGAACGCGGCACAGGTTATCAGCACGGTCCACGTGTACAGGACGAGCTCCTTGCGCGTCGGCCAGACCACCTTCTTGATCTCCACCTTGACGCCTCGGAAATAATCGCGAAGGCCCGCCTTCTCGCCCTTGTTCGCGTTCTTCGCGCGGCTTGCGGCCGCAGCGAGCGCGCTCTTCTTCTTGACGTCTTTGCCGTCTTTTTCGTTGCTTTTGTCCGTTTTATCCGCCATGCCCGCTCCTTTTGATTAGACTATTTTGTTTCCTTGTGAACGGTGTGCTTCCCGCAGAACTTGCAGTATTTGTTCATCTCAAGGCGATCCGGATCGTTCTTCTTGTTCTTGATCGTGTCGTAATTCCGCTGCTTGCACTCGGTACAGGCCACCGTAATCTTCACTCTCATCGCATGAACCTTCTTTCACTCACTTAAAAATCAGAGTCGATCTGTTCAACTCTGCGATTTTTTGCCGTTTTCGGGATTTTTCATTCGATTTTCCGCGCGGTCCGCACGGAACGCTCAATTAGAATACCATAAACGGCGGCGGCTGTCAATTGATTTTTTATTTACTTTTTATTTACTAAATGTAATAAGGTACCATGATATTTCGTCGCCTCGGCCCTAAACTTTTAAAGACCCGATCCGATAAAACGATGTGGGGTGTTGGAATTTCAAATAGGACAAAACGGTATTCACGCGAATATCGCAGGAATTCCGCAAATACTCAAACGCGTGAATACATGGCATTTCGAAAGGTTAAAGAACAACATGAAAAAATTTCTCAAGGCGCTAAAGGTCCTCGCCTGCGTCGTCGTCGCGCTGGCCGTGCTGGTCTACGGTGGGGTCTTTCTCGGTCACAAGGTGATCTTCAAGGGAGAAACGTCGGACGTTCCCACGATACCGCCGGCGCAGAACGCGGAATTTACGCTGGGCGCGCAGGCGCACACGCAGCCCGTGACGATGGACGAATACACGGAACTGCTCGCCCGGCAGGTCAAGCGGCACGGCGAGGTCGCGCCCGCGCTCTGGCCGGACAACGCGCTCACGGGCAAGTCGCTGATCATCGAGGCGCTGGACGGCGGCGCGCTTCGGATCATCTCGCCGGACGGGGAGATCCGGGACATCTCGAAGGACGAGCTCGCGGAACGGGGCGTCATCCGCGCGCAATACTTCAACGGCTTCAGCGACTTTGACGGGGGCGCCTACGTCGCCGCATCGAGCGAGGATCTGAAGAATTGCCTGATATGGCAGAAATACCTCCATCTCGGCTCCTACGATCCGTTCATCACCTTCGTCCACGAGTCCTTTCACACGGAGGAACAGCCGCGCTGGGCAAACGCGGATCATCTCCCGAACGCCGACGCGCGCGACGAGTATCTTGACGACATCCACGCGCGGGCCAAGCGGGCCCTGCTGCAAAGACAGCTGCTGGCCGCCGTCGCAAGCCCGGGGGAGGAAGCCCCGATCCTCGACGCGCTGGCGACCTACGAGGATTACAAAACGCAATTCCCGGACGATTACAAAAACTCGGTCTACTCGGACCGCATGGAGGGGACCGCGTTTTACTATGAGCTCGTCGCCTGCCTCTACGCCGCCTATCCGGAACAGGTCACGGACAGGGAGAGCCTGCACCGCGCACTGGCGCTGCTGGCGACCCGCGACGACGTTTATGTCGAGTACGGCCTCGTGACGGAGGGCTACCACGTCGGCGGATTCGCCTCCGTCCTGCTGGACAGGCTCTCGGACGACTGGCAGGCGCGCTTGATGGCGGACGCGGAAACGACGCCCATCGAGATGCTGTCGCGGCACTTCGCCGGCGCCCTTCTGCCCGCGCCGCGCCCGGTGACGGAGGAGGACATCCGCGCGACCGAAGCCGCAATCGCGCAGAAGAACGAATCGGGCGGCGCGGTGTATTTGTTCAAGATGCTGTATAACATACTCTTTTAAAGCAATACACCGTTGCGGTTATGAATCCCTATTGCGCGGTATCCCCCCTATGCCGTATAATGATGGTATCGGCGTCAACCGTTGCGCGGAGGGTAAGCATATGAGATATTCCAGACAAAACAAGATTCTGGAACTGATCGGCAGCCAGGAGATCGACACGCAGGAAAAGCTGGCGGCGCTGCTGCGGAAGAGCGGCTACGCGGTCACGCAGGCCACCGTATCGCGGGATATAAAGGAGCTGCAGCTGATCAAGGCGGCGACCGCCTCCGGCAAATACAAATACACCGTGAGCACGGGCCGGGACAGGCCCGTGCGCGAGCGCTTTGTCAAGATATTCCGCGAAACCGTGCAATCCGTCGAGCACTCCGGCAACATCATCGTGATCAAAACCCTGCCCGGCTGCGCCAACGCCGCCGCCGAGGCGATAGACTCCCTGCGCTTCGCGCACATACTCGGCTCCATAGCGGGCGACAACACGATCCTGCTCGTAGCCGGCGAAAACGCGAACGTAGCCGCCATAGCCGCTCGGTTCAGCGAGATGGCGACCTCGCAGCCCTCATGATTACGCATATCGGCATTCGCGACTTCGCGATCATCGCGGAGCTCGACATAGACCTGTCGCCCGGGCTCACCGTCGTCACGGGCGAAACCGGCGCGGGCAAGTCCATCCTCATAGAGGCGGTCAGCCTCGCCTTGGGCAGCAGGGCCGATACGAGCATGATCCGCGCCGGGCGGAGCAAGGCCGTCATACAGATCGTCGCCGAGCTGCGGGATGCCGCGGGCGAGCCCTCCGAGTGGATCCTGACGCGCGAAATCAGCGCGACGGGCAAGAGCGTGGCGCGGATCAACGGCGAGATCGTCACGCTCGCGCAGCTCTCCGAGCTTGCCGCGCGCCTCGCCGACATCCACGGCCAATACGACCGTCATTCCCTCTTCAAGATCGAAAACCACCTCGCGCTCACGGACGCGTACAAGAGCCGCGATACGGCGCCCGCCAAGAGGGCGGTGGCCGACGCGTGGCACGCATACGCCGAAGCGAAGCGGGCGCTCTCCGCGCTGCTGCGGACGGAGGCGGCCTCCGCGCGGCAGCGGGACTTCATGCGCTTCGAGCTGGACGAGATCGCGAAGGCGGACCCCAAGCCGGGCGAGGACGCGGCCCTGCGAGAAAGCCTCGCCGTCCTGCAGAACGGCGAGCTGATCTACGAGAAGACGGCGGCCGCGGCCGAAGCGCTCCGCGACGGCGACCGCTCCGCCATGGACGGCCTTGGAACGGCCATGCACGCGCTGCGGGAGCTGTCCGCCTACTCGCGGGATCTGGACGAAATCGCGCGAATCGTCGCCGACGCCTACTATGCCGTCGAGGACGCGGCGGGCGCGCTGCGCGCGCTGCGGGAGCGCATGGACTTCTCGCCCGAAGCGCTGAACAACGCCATCGCGCGGCTCGACCTGATCGAGCGGCTCTGCGGGAAATACGGCGGCTCCGTCGCCAAGATGCTCGAATACAAGGAAACGCTCGCCGCCACGCTCGCGGACATAGAAAGCATCGACGAACGCAAGGCCGCGCTCACCGCGCGGACGCGGGCCTGCGAGGACGCGCTCGTGCGGGCCTGCGAGGCGCTGCACGCCATCCGAAGAACGGCGGCGGACGAACTCGAAACGCGGATCAACGCGGAGCTCGCGGCGCTGCGCTTCGGCAACGCCGTCTTCGCCGTGCGCTTTGACGACGCGGGCGACATACGGCAAAGGCTGTCGGAAAACGGCGCGGACAGCGTCGAGTTCCTGATCGCGTCGAACAAGGGCCAAGCCCCGCTGCCGCTCGCGCGGATCGCGTCGGGCGGCGAGATGTCGCGCATCCTGCTGGCCTTCAAATCCGTGATCGGCGACTACGACGACATACCGACGATGATCTTTGACGAGATCGACAGCGGCATCAGCGGGATCACGGCCGGCACGGTCGGCAGGAAGCTCGTCAAGATGGCCGAAAAGCGCCAGATCCTCTGCATCACGCACCTGCCGCAGATCGCCGCCTGCGGCGCGCATCACTTCGCCATCCGAAAAAGCGACGACGGCGAAAGCACGCGCACCTCGGTCGAAGCGCTGGATGCGGAAGAGCGGATCCTTGAAATCGCGCGTCTGATCGGCGGCGCGCGCATCACGGAAACGACGCTGAAGAGCGCGCGTGAGCTCATTGAGATGTCCGCGGCGGGCGCAGGGACGCCGCCGGCCGTCGGATAGCGCGCGGCGCGCAAAAAGCGGGACCCCCGTCCCGCCTTGCTTCGAAATGTTTTATTGCCGCCTCGATGCCTTGATCGAAGCGATCCGAAAGGATCCCACTCGCGCGGCGGCCGGCCCTTCGCCGATCCGTCGCCGCATCCTTGCCTCTTACGCCTCGTCCCGCGCCACGGAATCATCCGCGTCCGCGTCCCCTGCGGGCGCATCCGCCTCGACCTCGGCCGCATCCCCTGCGGGCGCATCCGCCTCGACCTCGTCCGCGTCCCCTGCGGGCGCATCCGCCTCGACCTCATCCGCGTCCCCTGTGGGCGCAAACACAGCCATGGCGGCTTCCGCATCCGCGCGCGCTTCCTCCGCGTCGTCTTCCGCATCCGCGCGTGCCTCCGTAGCCTCGGCCTCCGCAGCCGCACGTGCTTCCGCAGCTTCGCCCTCAGCAGCCGCGCGTGCCTCCGCAGCCTCGGCCTCGTCCCCGGCGGCCGCAGCCGCCTCGGCCTCGTCCGCATCCGCTTCGATCACCTCGTCCGCAAAGGCCACGTCGCCGAAGACCGTGTCATCCGCAAGCGCGGCGGCTTCGATCTCGTCCGCATCCGCTTCGATCACCTCGTCCTCGAAAGCCCCCTCGTCGAAGACCACATCGTCCGCACGCGCGGCGGCTTCGGACGCGGCGGCGCCCGCGCGGGGCCCTCGTATGCCGCCGTTCTCGAAGGACCTTTCCAGGGTTTCCTTGATGCTCAGGCTGATGCGTTTCCTGTGCCTGTCAATCTCGAGGATCTTCGCGGCCACCACCTGCCCCACGGAAAGCTCGTCGGCGATGTTGGTTACGCGCTTGAACGCGATCTCGGATATGTGGACAAGCCCGTCGAGGCCCGGCTCCAATTCGACGAACACGCCGTAATCCTTGATCTGAACGGCCTTGCCGTGTATGATCTGACCGACGTGATACTTCTCGTCTATCACGCTCCAGGGCTCCGGGCAATTCTGCTTGTAGCCCAAGGATATCTTTTCCTTCTCCCGCACGATGGAGAGTATCATCACGGGGATCCGCTGGCCTATCTTCAGGACCTCCTGCGGATGCTTGAGCTTGCCCCAGGATATCTCGGAGATGTGCAGCAGGCCGTCGATGCCGCCGATGTCGACAAAGGCGCCGTAATCGGTAAAGCGCATGACCGTGCCCTCTATCACCTCCCCAATGTCAATGGATTCCCAGATCTCCTGCAGGCGCTTCTGCCGCGCCTCCGCCAGCACCGCCTTGTGCGAAAACACCACCTTGTTCTTGCGCTGATCCAACCGCGTAACGCGCACGGTCAATGTCCTGCCGATAAATTCATCGGCTTTTTCGACAAACCTGTCCGAAAGCTGCGAAAGGGGGATAAAGCCGTAGATCTCTTTAAACACCGCTATGACGCCGCCGTTAACCTCTTTTACGACCTTGACATCGAGCGTGCTCTTCTCCTCCATCGCGCGATGGATATCCTCCCAATGCTCGTTGATCACGACCTTCTTCTTGGAAAGGAGAATGTTTCCGTCACCGTCGTCGGTTTTCAGCACCTTGGCCTGTACCTCGTCGCCTTCCTTGAACATATCGATCAAGGTGTGATCGGGTTCGAGCGCGATCTCATCCTTGGGGATAACGCCGTCCTTCTTGCACCCCAAATTGATGATGACCTCCCTGTTCGAAACCTGAATCACGGTCCCGGTCACGATCTCGCCGGTTCTGGGAAGGCGCAGGGACTTTTCGATTTCCTCCATGAAATCTTCCATCGTTTTTTCAGTGTTTTCAATGCTTTCAGTGTTGACTGTCGTCATATTGGCAATAACCTCCTTAATCATACGCACGGGCGTCGATGCACCCGCCGTAACCCCTATTGTATTACATTTTCGCAACGCTTTCAATGGCAAATCACTTATATTTTCAATAAAATGCGAATTTCTGCAAGCCATCCGCGCGATTTCAAACAATTTTTGCGTATTTGCGCTGCTTTTGTCGCCGATGACGAGCATCGCGTCCGCTTCCCCGGCGATTTTGCGGCAGGCGTCCTGCCGCTTGAACGTGGCGTCGCAGATCGTGTTTCGCAGCTCGAGCGTCCGGCCCGGGCGCGCAAGGCAGGCGGCAATCGCGTCAAAATCCGCCGGCACCGTCGTCGTCTGCGCAACCGCGAAGAGCGCATCCCCCCCTATCCGCGACGCCTCGTCCGCGTTTTTTACGATCAGGGCCTCGTTGTCGCACCAGCCGTTGATGCCGACGACCTCCGGATGCCGCGCGTCCCCTATGATCACGACCGTTCGGCCCCTTGCGTGCGCCGCGCGCACCAAGCCGTGTATGCGCTTCACGAAGGGGCAGGTCGCGTCGATGATCGCAAGCCCCCTCTCCGCGGCTTCGAGGTGGAAGGCCCTGCCCTCGCCGTGCGAGCGGACGAGCAGCAGGCCGCCGGGCGCCGCCTCGCGCGGGCTTTCTATAAAGCGCAGGCCGCGCCGCCCGAGCTCCCGCATGACGGACCCGTTGTGGATCAGCGGCCCGCAGGCGTACACCCCGCGCGCGCCCGCGTCGCGCAGGGCCCCCTCCGACAGCGCGAGGGTGCGCTTCACGCCAAAGCAGCAGCCCGCGTGCTCGGCGAGCAGGATGCGCGGCGGCCGCGCCGTCATATGCAGTCGCAGAGCATATCCGCGCAGCACCAGCATTGCAGGAACTGGCAGAGTTGACTGTTGCCGCTCTGATAGCCCCTGTCGTAGGCGGCGTTGCGATAGCCGCCGGTCCGCGACAGGAGGTTGTTCATCGCGTTGCGGTATTCAAAATTCGAGGGCTCCATGGAGATCGCCGTTTGGAGGCTCGTGACCGCCTCGTCGTACCAGCCGCGCCGCAGGTTCAGCATCGCGGTCAGGAAATGCCATTCCCCGTTCCGCACGGCGCTCCCGCGCAGGATGTCCTGCGCGCGCGCGAGGTCGCCCCGGTCTATCGCGCTGCGCACCTCCCGGAATTCGGGCGTGGACGCCGTCCCGCCGCCGTAGCCCCCCGTGCCGCGACCGGCTCCGCCGCGCGACGCGCCGCCCTCGTTTTTCATCAGATACTCGTAAGCTTCGTTGATCTCCTGAAGCTTTTCCTCCGCCAGCTCGTAGAGCGGATTGTCCTGATGCTTGTCCGGATGGTATTTTTTGACCTGCGCCTTGTACGCGGCCCGGATCTCCTCCTTGCTCGCGCCCTCCTTGATGCCCAGTATTTCGTAAGGGTTGTTCATATTCCTTTCCCTTTCCGCCCGTTCCCGCCCACGATCTCCTCCGTGCGTCGCAGCAAGCCCATGTACATGATGTTTTCCAATATACCCTTGTTCCTCTCTATCGGCAGCAGGGCGGCAATCTCCGCCAGCTCCGAAAGATACAGCGTGGCGGAAAGCCGCACGCGCTCGGCGATCCGCTTTCGAAACGCCGCGGCGTCCTCGCCCGCGTGTTCCGCCCGGCCGTAGCCGTAACAGAGCACGAGCGGATTGTAGCCGCCGCGACGCAAGTCGTCCTCCGCGTCGTCGTAGGCGTCGATCAGATAGATCCACTTCCCGAGATTGTGGCCCATGCGCCGCAGCGCGTAGCGCACATTGTCCGCCCGCTTCGGAGATTCGTCCGCCCGCACGCAAGCGTCGCAGTCGAGCAGCGCGCCCATGAAGCGCGCGAAGGGCTCCGCGGCGCGGTCGAAGGAGGCGCAACCCTCCTTCTCGATCAGGGCCAGCGCCTCCATGCAGGCGGCGATCTCCCGCGACTTGTCCGGGTGGGCCGTCCCGATCCCGCGCACGACGCCGCGCAACAGGAGTTCCCCCGCAAAACCGCGCAGACGCCCCTCGTCCAGCCGGTCGTCCCGCAGCTTGTAATACGCGGAGAGCAGCATCATATCGGCCGCGTATTCCATGACGGGCGAGGGCGCCAAGGTGAGCCGCCGCTTCGCCGGATGCACGGGGCAGCGAAACGGCACAAGCGCGTCGGGCAGGCCCGCGACCGAGGAGAGCAGCATGGCGAGGAACGCGAAATCGTAGCTCAAAAAGAGGCGTGGAAGCGGGCCGTGGCGCGCGCCCACCGCGCGGCACAAGCCGCAGTAGTACGCGCCGTAGACCTCAAACTCCCGCAGCTTCAATTCAGCCTTTTCCGGCGTGACGTAGCCCAGCATTCGGCGCGACCCCCATGCGAACAAGATACAGCCCGTGCGTATCGTCATTTTTGATTCTCGCCTAATTCTATCAAAAATACGCGGTCGGATCAACAGATGTTTTGCATCGCGGCTCCGCTGCGGCGCGCGCACGCGAAAAATCGGAGCGTTCGCCCCGATTTTCGGTTTTTCGATTTTCGGTTTTTCTTCGGAAGCGGCGGCGCGCCCACCGCTTCGCCCGCCTCCAAGCGGCGGCCGCCGGCTACTTCAAGAGCTCCGTGAAGCTGTTGGCCACCATCGTCTTGCCGTCTACGAGCCGCGTCACCAGATCCAGCTTGTCCACGGAATCGAGGGGCTGCACATCCTTCGTGAGGTGCGTGTAGGTGAAGGCGTCGCTCCCTATCGTCACCGTGGCCGTGATATCGCCCTTGTGCAGCGTGATCGGCTGCGCGTTCGACACCCAGGTCACGGTGTAGCCCTTGGCTTCGGCGGCCGCGCGCAGGCCCACGTACTTCACCTCCGCGACGGCGGTCGCGGGACCGTCCGCCGGTTCGGCCTCGGACGGCGCGGCTTCGGACGGCGCGGGCGTCAGGATCAGCACGAAGCTCGGCGCGGTCTGCGCGGGCAGGCTCTCCGTGACCACGTCGTAGAACACGATCAACTCCTTGTCCTTCAAATCGTCTGCGGTGAAGACGCGCTTTTCGCCCGTGTCCTTTTGGATTGGCGTGCTCTCGCCGACGAGCAGCTTCAGATCCCCATCACTCGACAGAAGATTTTCGTCAAAGATATCCAGCTTGCTCGTCCCCGCGTCGCTGTTCAGGATCAGCCCGAACACGGCGCCGGTCTGCGGCGGCGCGCTCAGCGCGAGGGGCGCGTGCTTCGGCAGGACGGCCGCGATCCGCATGCCCGTCTTGACCTCGTCCAAGGAAGCGGCTTCCTTCGTCTTTCGGTCATACGCGAAGCGCAGCTCCGTTATGTTCAAAACGACGCCGTCCTTGCCGTCGTCGAGGGTGAGGGCGACGCTGCCGTCCTTCTTTTCCGCCTTCGTGACCTCGCCTTCGATCAGGCCGTTCGTCGCGCCGGAATCCGCCGCGACGGCCTCTGCGGTGACTTCCGCGCCGGTTTCCGCGTCCTCGGCGAACGCGAGAGCCGGAAACGGGACCGCCGTCAGGATCAGCGACAGCGCCACCGCCGCGCAGACACCGAGCCGATTGATACCTTTGTTCATGGATGCTCCTTTCTCCGTATCAAAAAGACCGATTGAAACATTAATATTTGTCGTGGCTCCCCCCATACGCATTCGTATCAAGGACAATCCGCGGCGCGTCCCCGCCCGCGAGGGTCGCATCCTCCCGCGTGGGCGGCAGGTAGGCGCTCGAGGCGCCCCGCAGCTTGAATTGCCCGATCAGGCTCGTCAGCATCGCGGACTGGCTGCTGAGTTCCTCAGAGGCCGCGGCGCTCTCTTCCGCCGTCGCGCTGTTCTGCTGGACGACCTGCGACACCTGATCGATGCCGGTATTGATCTCCCCTATGGCGGCGTACTGCCGATCCGCGTTCACCGCAATTTCGTCGGAGATGCGGCTGGACGTCACAATGCCGTCCACGATCTCGACAAGGGATTCGTTCGTTTCGTTGGCGATCTTGACGCCGAGAACGGCCTTGCTGATCGAGTTCTCGATAAGGGCCTCCGTATCCGCCGCGGCCTCCGCGCTCTTGGCGGCCAGGTTGCGGACCTCCTCCGCGACGACCGCGAAGCCCCGGCCCGCCGCGCCGGCCCGCGCCGCCTCAACGGCGGCGTTGAGCGCGAGGATGTTCGTCTGGAAGGCGATGTCGTCAATCACCTTGATCACCTTGCCTATATTCTGCGACGCGTCGTTGATCGCTTGCACGGCCTCCATCATGGCGTTCATCTGCTCGGAACCGCGTTCCGCCTTGTTTCTGATATTGTCGGACATCTCGGCGGCGTTGCGCGCGGATTCCGCCGCGCCCTTGACCGAAACGGAAACCTCGGCGATGGCGGCGGAGAGCTGCTCGACGGACGCGGCCTGCTCGGAAGCGCCCTGCGCGAGGCTCTGCGCGCCGTTCGCTATCTGCTGCGAACCGCCGGACACCTGATCGGACGCCGTGTTGATCTCCGCAAACATATCGTTCAGGTTGTTCACCATCGTCGTCAGCGCGTTGCCCATCGTATCCTTCGCGCCCAGCGTGTCCACGCGCAGGGTCAGGTCGCGGGCGGCCACCGTTTCCAATGCCTTTCCGTAGTAGTTGAGCTTCTCCATCATCTTGATGAAGGCGGCGATGGATTGCGCCACCTCGTCCTTGTACGCGGCGGCCTTCCGCGCGCGGTCCTTCACGTCCTCGTGGAAATCGAGGTTGCCGGTTTCACCCACCTGCTGCAGCATCCCCTTCATCAGGATCACGGGCTTTGCGATACTCGTCGCGAGGTACAGGCCGAGCACGACGGCGATGGCGATGGCGACCAGGAGTATGCCGATGGACAGGTAGGTCGTCTGCGCACTCGTGGCGGCCACGGTCGCGGCCTGCCGGTCCGTCAGATCCTCGATGAAGTCCGTCAGCAGCCGGAGGTTCTCCACGACCTCGGTGGCGGCGTCCGCGGTGGCCTTCAGCGCGCTGCCTATCTCCTGCCGCACGCCGCTCGCATTCTCGGAAACGACCTCCGACGATTCGTCTATGACGAGGCGGGACTCGGCCACGCGGTCCATGATGGACACAAAGCTATCGCGCAAGGCCGCGAATTCCTTGTACTCGGTGGTGATATCGCTCAGCATGCGCTTGGCTTCATCCGTGGTGAGCCGGCCGCCGAGATCGGCGATCAGGGTATCAAAATCGGTTACGAGCGAGCGCAGGCTCTCCTTGTAGCTGTCGGCGGTCGTGTAGTCGCCGATTTCATCGAAGGCGGTGACGCCGAGATAGGCGGCGCGCTGCTGGTTCACATTGCGCGAAAGCTGCGCCGACAGGATCGCCATGGTCGCGCGCTCGTTGAGCAAATCGGTTTCCGTCGCCGACATCGTGTTCGCACGGATGCCGACGACCCCGACAATCGCCGTCAGAAGAGCGAGGAAAAGAAAACCCGCCAACAGCTTCGACTTAATCTTCATGTTCTTCATTTCAATACCTCCCTTGTCGCATAGATTCTCCCTTGGATGATGCTTGCATATTGTATGGTCGATGTGGAACGGATGTCGGCGCGTCCTATCGTTCCGTTTCGTGCGACGGCCGTTCGGAAACGGTGACGACGGCGCATTCGTCGACGATCTCATGCAGCTCCGCCGATACGCGGTTGACAAAGGCCAAAGCCTCGAGGTTGATGCGGTTCCTCTCGTTCACCTCCCGCAACGCTTCCAACAGACAGGCGTTGATCCGCACCGCGTTTTGCTCGATCTCGTTTCGAATCGAGCGTTCCTTTCCGTTGAAGGCATCGGAAAAACGCTGCGTAAGGCGTCGATCCTTCAATTCTTCGTCCAGCTCGTGCTTCCTTTTGACACAGGCGGACAATTCCGCAATAACAAATCGCAAACGGTTGTTGCAACGTATCGCTTCATTCCGCAGATCCGTGGCTTTCCGTGAATCCGTATTCATAAGCGCGCCCCCCTTTTCGCGCCGTATGGCTTCTATGTAATCGGCACTGCGACGACCCGGCGGAATACCGCCGAATCGCTTGCCGTATGCGCATCCGATTGTATGCGTTCCCCTGCGTCCCGCCCCTTTCGTTTCGCAGCGTTTTCCTTGCGCCTCCCCGCGACGGATCCTTTCGATACCGTTGCGGCCCCTCGCATACAATCCTTTTCCTTGTGGATATCATATTATACTACACGGAACACACGTCCGTAAAGGTTTTTCGAAGCCTTGGGTACTTTTTTGCCTTTTCCCCTTTTCGAAGAAATGTTCCGCAAGGGCGATTGTCGATTGCTTGTGCAAAATCGTATGCATGAACGAACAAGAGAACCCGTATCTGTTCGCTTACAGAAACAAATTGTCTAACGAACTCGGCGGCGCTTTCGGCATCGATTTCACGCGAAAACGAATGACGCTTTCCGAGATCAAGAACCTTCTCGGCGATGTCAAGAAAGACGCCTCCCGGAGGCGATGACGCAAAACGGGTTCGGAACAGAAAGTCGAACGGACATAGAACGGACATATCGGTACGGATATATCCGGCGTGTTTTTGGTTTTGTATGAGTATATTCGCAAGGAGGACACGTTTATGCGTTATTCGCACTTCGACACGCCGGCGGCATGGTGCGGCTTGTGGCTTGGGAGGAAGGATCGTTCTGATGATGAAAGCACTGCAAGACATCAAGCGAATCGCGGTGCTCGGCGCCGGCACCATGGGCCCCGGCATCGCGCAGATTTTCGCGATGGGCGGCTATACG
>JAITLA010000022.1 GCA_031278145.1 Eubacteriales Family XIII. Incertae Sedis bacterium | reverse complement strand
AAACGTCCCCCTTTCGCCGCCTATATACAACCGGCCTTACCGGCGCCGGTAGGATTATATTACCATATATTTATTTTAATGTCAATACATAATTTGTATTTTTTGTAACAAAAATTTAAGACCGATTCTGCCGCTTTTGCGCGGCATAAAAAAATCCCCCGTATCGTTCAGCGTTCAGCGTAAAGGCGCAAAGCAAAAAAACCATTTGACAAAAGCATGTTCCATCCTTTATACTGGAAAGCAATCCAAACCGAATAAGTAAATGCTATGACGGAGTCCTCCCCGTCCGAAAAAGGACGTTGCAGAGAGCCGGCGCTCGCTGAAAGCCGGTACGCCTTGGAACCGGGGAATCTCTCTCCCGAGCAGAGTTTCCGAACGAAGCGCGCCGCGCTTTCATTAAGAGGCTACGGCAGGTTCCGTTATCAGGACCGAGGATTTGTCAGAATCCGATGAGTTGACCGGCCGATTGCCGGTAAACGGGGTGGTACCGCGGTAAATATTATCGTCCCCGGGGCAGCGAAAGCTCCGGGGATTTTTATATGCGCCCGGGGCGGGGATTTCCGGGGATTTTGCCCGGAACGGCCGGAGCGGAGAACAGCCCCGGCCGTCACATACAAAAATGCGAAAAGGAGGGTCTTATCATGGCACGAACAATCAAAATCTTCGATACCACGCTGCGCGACGGCGAGCAATCCCCCGGTTGCAGCATGAACCTGAAAGAAAAAATCAAGATGGCCAAGCAGCTCGAACGTATGCGCGTCGATATCATCGAAGCGGGCTTCGCGATCTCGTCTCAGGGCGATTTCCTATCCGTCAAGACGATAGCCGAAACGCTGAAAGATTGCACGGTCGCGAGCCTCGCGCGGGCGAGCGAGAAAGATATCGACCGGGCCTGGGAAGCCGTGAAAGGCGCCGTCGATCCGCGCATACACCTCTTCATCGCGACCTCGCCGCTCCACATGGAACACAAGTTGCGCATGAAGCCCGACGACGTGTACGAACGCGCCGTCGCCATGACAATTCGCGCCGTGAAATACTGCGGCAACGTCGAGTTCTCCGCCGAGGACGCGACGCGCAGCGATCCGGACTTCCTCGCGCGCGTGCTGGAGGGCGTGGTTGCCGCGGGCGCAACGACGATCAACCTGCCGGATACCGTGGGGTATACGACGCCGGAAGAGCATTACGAATTCTTCATGAACATCCGAAAGCTGGCGCCCTCGCTTGAAAAGGTCACGCTTTCCTCGCACTGCCACAACGACCTCGGTCTCGCCGCGGCGAATTCGCTGGCCGCCGTGCGAGCCGGGGCGGATCAGGTGGAATGCACGGTCAACGGCATAGGCGAACGCGCGGGCAATGCCGCCATGGAAGAGATCGTCATGGCGCTGCATACGCGTAAGCCTTTCTACGGCGCAGAGACGCGCATCGTGACGGGCGAGATCATGCGTTCCTCCGATCTGCTGACGCGCATCACGGGCGTCAGGGTGCAGCCGAACAAGGCCATCGTCGGCCGGAACGCTTTCGCGCACGAGGCCGGCATCCACCAGCACGGCGTCCTGCAGGACCGGCGCACCTACGAGATCATGACGCCGGAATCCATCGGCCTGAACAAGAACAACCTCGTACTCGGCAAGCATTCGGGCAAGCACGCTTTCCGCGACCGCGTGAAAACGCTCGGCTACGAGTTGAGCGACGCCGAACTGGAAATCGCTTTTGAAAAATTCAAATCGCTTGCGGACAAGAAAAAAACGGTATATGATAAGGACATTGAGGCCATCGTCGCAAAGGAGGCCGTTCAGGTCCCGCGCACTTATCGCCTGGACAGTTTCGTGATCAACAGCGGCAATACGATCACCTCCACCGCCGTGATCCGCATGTTGCGGGACGGGAAGAGTTATGAGAAAGTTTCGCGCGGCGAGGGTCCGGTGGACGCCGCGTTCAAGGCCATCGAGAAGATCATCGGGCGCGAATTGACGCTGGAGGAATATCAGATCAGTTCCGTCACCGAGGGCGAGGACGCCTTGGGCGACGCGCGCGTGCGAATCAAGACCGCGGACGGCGCGGTTTTCTCCGGCCGGGGACTCTCCACCGATGTGATCGAGGCCGGCATACACGCCTATGTGAACGCGGTCAACAAAATGCTCTACGCCGAAAAGGAGGGTTTTGACGCGGGAAAGTCGGACGCCGACAAGTTTGATGCCGTTTGAGTTTTGATTTTCAGCAGTAACAGGAGAAAGGTGGGACAGCAAATGCGCATGACCATGACGCAAAAAATCCTCGCGGCGCACGCGGGGCTCAAACAAGTCAAGGCGGGCCAATTCATCGAGGCCAAACTCGACATCGTTCTCGCCAACGATATCACGGGGCCGCCGGCCATCAAGGAGTTTGAAAAAATGGGCGCCGAGCGCGTTTTCGATGTGAACAAGGTGGTACTCGTGCCGGATCACTTCACGCCCAACAAGGATATCAAGGCGGCCGAGCAATGCAAGATACTGCGCGCTTTCGCCGCCGCGCAGGGGATCGCGCATTACTTCGAGGTCGGCGAAATGGGTATCGAACACGCGCTTCTTCCGGAAAAAGGACTCGTCGTGGCCGGGGACGCGGTAATCGGCGCCGATTCCCATACCTGCACCTACGGCGCGCTCGGGGCTTTCGCCACGGGCATAGGCTCCACGGACATGGCCGCGGGCATGGCCGCGGGCAAGGCGTGGTTCAAGGTTCCCGCCGCGATTCGCTTTGAATTGACGGGCAGGCCCGGCAAATGGGTGAGCGGCAAGGATGTGATCCTGCACATCATCGGCAGGATCGGGGTGGACGGCGCGCTCTACAAATCCATGGAATTTATGGGTCCGGGGCTTAGACATCTCTCGATGGACGACCGGCTGGCGATGGCGAATATGGCGATCGAGGCCGGCGCGAAGAACGGCATATTCGCGGTCGATGAGAAAACCCGCGCGTACATGAAAGAACACAGGAACAAAAACAAGGCCCTCGCGAAGCGCATTCGCGTCTACGCGCCGGACGAGGACGCCGATTACGAGCGCACGATTCACGTTGACCTGTCGAAAATCCGGCCGACCGTGGCCTTTCCGCATCTGCCGGAGAACACGCGGACCATCGACGAGGTGGGCAGCGTCAAGATCGATCAGGTCGTGATCGGCTCCTGCACGAACGGGCGTTATGAGGATATGAAGATCGCCGCGAAGATTCTCAAGGGGCGCAGGGTGGCGCAAGGCGTCCGTTGCCTCATATTCCCGGGCACGCAGCGGATCTATCTGGACTGCGTAAGGGACGGCTTCGCGGAGATCTTCGTGCGGGCCGGCGCCGTGCTGTCCACGCCCACCTGCGGCCCCTGCCTCGGCGGACACAGCGGCATACTGGCCGCGGGCGAGCGGGCGATCTCCACCACAAACCGGAATTTCGTCGGCCGCATGGGTCACACGGATTCCGAGGTCTATCTGGCAAGCCCCGCGGTGGCGGCGGCTTCCGCGGTCAAGGGGTATATTGCGAATCCGGAGGAGGTGTAAGCATGGCGAGGGTATTCAAATACGGCGAAAACGTTGACACCGATGTCATCATCCCGGCCAGATATCTGGTGACATCCGATCCGTCCGAGTTGGCGGGACACTGCATGGAGGACCTCGACAGGGATTTTGCCGCGCGGGTGAAGCCGGGCGACATCATCGTCGCGGGCAAGAACTTCGGCTGCGGTTCCTCGCGCGAACACGCGCCGCTCGCGATAAAGGGCGCGGGCGTGGCCTGCGTCATCGCGCCGAGCTTCGCGCGGATATTCTATCGCAACGCGTTCAACACGGGGCTTCCCATCCTCGAATCGGAGGAGGCCGCCGAACGGATCGACGCGGGTGACGCGGTGGAGATCGATTTCGCGACGGGCGTGATCCGCAACCTCACAAAGGATGAAAGCTATCGGGCGGAACCCTTTCCTCCCTTTATATCGCAGCTTATAGAACGCGGAGGGCTTGTGGAATACGTGAAATCGCAGAAATAGAGGGTACGGCGCAAAGGTCTGTTTACAGTAAGCGGAAAGGATGAAAAAGGTTATGAATTTCAATATTGCGGTGATCAAGGGCGACGGCATAGGCCCGGAGATTGTGGATCAGGCGATCAAGGCGCTCGACGCCGTAGGCGCGGCCTACGGACACAGCTTTCGATACGAGGCGGTTTTGGCGGGCGGCGCGGCCATAGACGCGACGGGCAAGGCGCTTCCGCAGCATACCGTCGATGTGTGCAAGGGCGCGGACGCCGTGCTGCTCGGCGCGGTCGGAGGCTGGAAATGGGACGATCTGCCCGGAGGCGAACGCCCCGAAACGGCCCTCCTCGGCCTGCGCAAGGCGCTCGGTCTCTTCGCCAACATACGCCCGGCCCTGCTGTTCACGGAACTCGCCGGCGCCTGCCCCCTGCGGCCCGAACTGACGGCGGACGGCATCGATCTCGTGGTCGTCCGCGAGTTGACGGGTGGCATTTACTTCGGCGAAAGGGGCGTCAAGCAGACCGCCGACATGGGCCGGGCCGCCTACGACGTGGAGATCTATTCCGAAAGCGAGGTGCGGCGCATAGGCGTCGTGGCTTTCGACATGGCGCGCAAGCGCAGGGGCAAGCTCACGAGCGTGGACAAGGCCAATGTGCTGGAAAGCTCCAGACTCTGGCGCCGCGTCATGACGGAACTCTCCGCCGACTATCCCGATGTAGAGCTTTCGCACCTCTACGTGGACAACACCGCGATGCAGCTTATCAAGAACCCGCGGCAGTTCGATGTGATCGTCACGGGGAATATGTTCGGCGATATCCTCTCGGACGAGGCGAGCATGATCACGGGATCGCTGGGCATGTTGCCCTCCGCCAGCCTGTCCGCGAGCGGGGCCGGCATGTATGAGCCGAGCCACGGTTCCGTGCCCAAGATGGCGGGACTCGACAGGGCAAACCCGATGGCGACCATACTCTCCGCCGCGATGATGCTGCGCTATAGCTTCAATCTCGCGGCCGAGGCCGACGCCGTGGAAAACGCGATCAAGGCCGTACTCGCGGAGGGATACAGGACGCCTGATCTCCATACGGAGGGCAAGACGCGGATAGGCACGGCGGAGGCCGGCGATCTCGTCGCCGCGCGCGTGAAAGGAGAATAAACACCATGCGGAAAGAAAAGATACACAGCGCCGCCGCGCCGGCCGCCATCGGACCCTACGTGCAGGCCAACGCTTTCGGCAATCTGGTATTCACCTCGGGCCAGCTTCCGACGGATCCCGCGACGGGCGAATTCGCGGGCGAGGGCATAGAGGCGCAGACCGAACAAAGCCTGAAAAACATCGCCGCCGTACTCGACGCCGCCGGCAGTTCCATGAAAAAGGTGCTGAAAACCACGGTATTCTTGAGCGATATCGACCATTTTGCGGCTATGAACGCCGTGTACGCCCGCTTCTTCGACGCGGACGCGCCGCCCGCGCGCTCCGCGGTCGAGGTGGCGCGACTGCCCAAGGGGGCGCTCGTCGAGATCGAGGCCGTCGCCTACAGGGACGCGAATTAGCGCGGCGGCAAGAGACAACGCTATCCGCAAGCCGTAGGCGCAGCCCGCGCAGCCGTCCGGGCCGCAGGCGCGGCCCGCGCCCGCGGCCTGTGCCTTTCCGTCACGCCTCCGCTTCCGAGCGGCCGACCCGCAGCAGAAGCAGCAGGGGCGTATTGAAGAGCAACAGGGCGGCGCCTATGCAGTACACGATCGTGAAGCCGAAGAGATCGATCAGGCGGCCCCACAGGAGCGCGCCCGCCCCCATCCCCGAATCGACGAAGAGGAAGAAAGTGGCCATCGCCACGCCGCGGCGATGAATCGGCGCTTCGCTCATGACCACCGTGTTCAGCGTAGGCTGGCAGATGCCGTGCAGACAACCGTACAGGCACGCCGCCGCCAAAAAGACGGGCGTGTTTGCGATAAAGGCGACGCACAGCATGCATACGACGCCGCCGAGCATACAGGGTACCAAGATCACCGCAATCGAAACGCTGTCGATGATCCGCACGACCAGAAGCCGCGAGGCGATCATGGCGAGGGAAGCGACGACGAAAAAAAGCCCCGCGTCGGCATAGGGTTTGTCCACCGCGAAAAGCGGCAGGAAGAATATGATCGAGGAAACGGAAACGCAGACGATCAACTGTATCACGGCGGGATTGACCGCCGCCCTCTCAAAATACGCGCCGAGCAGGCCCTTGCGTCCCGCCTTGCGTGCGGGCGCGGGCGCGTCCCCCCGCGGAGGCGCCTCCGGCGCGGGGCGCGCGGCTTTCTGCAGCAACGCGGTCTGCGCGTTGACGCGGAAAGAACAGTTCATCGCCAGCACCACCGAAACGAGCGAGATGGCGGCCGCGGTCCAATACACCGCGTGGAAGCGATCGCCCATGATCAGCGCCAAACCCAAATAGGGTCCGATGGTCGTCGCGCACGAATGCGCGAGGCTGAAAACGCTGATCCCTTTCCCCAGCAGGCTCGGGTGCAGGGCATTGGCCACGGCGACGCCGGCCGCCGTGCTGATCATGGAAAAACTCACGCCCTGCAGGAAACGCCAAACGCCCAAGGCCGGCAAAATCGGAAAGAAATTGTAACACGCGATCGAAACGGCCATCGAAACGGCGCCGGACAGGATAAATACGCGGCAACCCAGACGGTCGATCCATTTCCCGCACAGCATACGCACGATCAGGGCGGCCGCGGTGTAAGCGAACATCATAAAGCCGCTGTACGTCGCCGAGCCGCCCAGCGCGTCCACGAAGAGCGAGGTCGTAGAATTCGCTATCTGCGTGACCGTGAACGAAAGCAGAGAAAAAAAGCACAGCAGGATAAAATCCTTTTTCCAAAGAGATACGCGATTGTCTTCGATATGACTCACCTCTGTTCGTCTTTCAATTTTGGCTCCGTCCAAAATTGAAGCGCCAAAGGCGCACTTCAATTGTTGAACGGATGTTTTGAGGGGACAAGGGCTTCTGCGCTCCTATGTGTGCCCGGAGCGAAGCGAACGGGTATCCCCGTTTGCGCCTTTTGCAAACGGTTGGAAGGAGCCACTCGACAACTCCCCCGCTTTAGCGGGTTAGGAGTTTACC
>JAITLA010000212.1 GCA_031278145.1 Eubacteriales Family XIII. Incertae Sedis bacterium | reverse complement strand
TGCGATATGTTCAAGTACCTCGAGGTGCTGGCGAGCGTGGAGGGAAACGGCGGCGGCAAGGAAGAAACGGTGCAGGAGGAGGCTGCGCACAAGGAGAAGGGCGCGGCCGACACCGCCGCGACGAAGAAGAATCCTCCGAACAACAGGGAGCGGTCCAAGCTGATACGCACGATACGCACGATTGTCAACGAGATATCGGACGAGGACGGATGGGCCTTTTTAGGGGAGTTGGGTAGCATTCTCAATCGCAGATTGCCGGATTTCGATGCGCGAAACTACGGCGCAATGAAGCTGACGCCGCTTATCGAGAGCTTGGGGAGCTTCGATATAGAATCGAGAAAAACGAGCAATCCGCACGTTACCCATAAATACATAAGGAATAGGGATAAGGGATAAAATGCAACTCACAATACTTGGGATTTTGGCGCTTGGCGGCGGAATACTGCTGATCTACCTCGCGTTGAACAGGCGGCCCGCGGCGGCGGAGCGAACGCGCAGGCGGCGCTCGGGCGACGGCAAGGTGATCTACCTTTTCAACGACAAAAGGGACGAGGACGCAGGCGCCGCCGACGACGGTGATTCCGAAGCCTCGGACGAAACGGACGGCGGATTTACGGACGTGGAATACAGCGAAACCGATGCGGAGGAACCGAATGACGACAGGGAAAAATAAGTTTGAGCGGCGTTATGCCGCAGGCAGGGCGATTGCGGCCGCTTTGGTCGCGCTGAAGCTGCTGTTGTTCTACGCGCTGATAGGGGTTCAGCCGTATTTCGCGGCCGTTTGGCTCTTGACCTGCCTGTTCACATTCTTGTTTTTCTCCGCGTTCACGAACAAATGGATACCCGCCGCGCTGTATCTCGCGTCGTCCCTGATCATGTTCGCGGACGTGACATACAACAGCTTTTTCAATCGCTACCTGTCCGTTGACATGCTTGGCGCCGTCGGGATGCTCGACGATATCACCGCAAGCATACTGGAGGTGCTGCGGCCCGTGTTCTTTCTCGTGCCGCTTGACGCAATCGCGATCCTCGCCCTGCTGGCCGTCCAAGGCTTCCTGACGCGGCGGGAGGAGATAGCGGCCTACCTCGCGGCCTCGGCCGCCGAGAAGGACGCGGCGGACGGCGGCGTTTTCGCGCGGGGGACGCGGGACCTTGACGCGCCGGATCTTGCCCGTGCGCGGGATCTCGCCGCGCCTTGCGAGGGCGATCCCTTGCGCGCGCCCGCAGAGGCCCCCGGTGCGGGGGATTTTGTGCCGGACGATTACTATGCGTCGTCCCCCTTCTCGGGACGAAGCGAAAAAAAAAAGCGCCTGCGGGATCGGAGGCGGCGGATATGCCTCGATCTTCTTAGGCGTTACGGAAAGCCCGCCCTGCTCTTCGTGCTGCTCGTCCTTCTCGCGTGGAACCCGGCCGGCTCGTCCCTGCTTCGCTCGCTTTCGAGCCGGGAGATCTACGCCTATCACCTCGGCGACGCGCTGCGCGGCGGGGAGGCGACCGCGGCTTCGCAGAAGGACGCCTTTCTGCGCCTGATCGGAACCGACAATTACGCGTCGGAAAAGGACGGCCCGCTCTTCGGCGTCGCGGAGGGGCGCAACCTGATCGTGATACAGCTGGAATCCTTTCAGGATTTCGTGGTGGGCCTCGAATACAACGGCCAAGAGATCACGCCGAACCTGAACGGGCTCCTCGAGGAAAACACGATCTATTTCGACCAATTCTTCCACCAGGTCGGCGCCGGCAACACCTCCGACGCCGAATTCGCGATCAACAATTCCATATGCGGCAGCGCGCGGTATTACACCTACGAGCTCTTCCCGCAAAACACGTTCCGTGGCCTGCCCGTGCTGCTGAAGGAGCGGGGCTATTCCACCGCGGTCTTTCACGCCTATGAGGACGTTTCGTTCTGGAACCGGGCGGAGATGTATCCCGCGCAGGGCTTCGATTTCTTCTACGGGGGCCTCGACGATCACCGCGGGGGCGACTATCATCTGACGGAGTGGATGGGCTGGGGGCTGCCGGATTCCGAGTTTTACAAGCAGACGCTCCGCCTTATGGAAGATCTCCCGCAGCCCTTCTACGGCTTTGTCATCTCGCTTTCCAATCATCATCCCTTTGAGATGCTCGAACATTACAGGTTCATCGATCTCCTGCCCGAGGACGCGGGCACGCTCGTCGGGAATTATTTGCAGAGCGCGGCCTATACCGACTACGCGCTCGGCCTGTTTCTGGACGGCCTCAAGGAGATGGGCCTGTACCATAATTCCGTCATAGCGATCTACGGGGATCACCAGGGCCTGACGCGGGAGGGCGACACGCCCGCCGAGATGGAGCGCCTGCTCGGCAGGCCGTATGACTTCGACGAAATGATGAATGTGCCGCTGATCCTCTCGATGCCGGACATCGAGAGCGCGCCCGCCGCTCCGCGGACGACGGCGGCCGCCGTGACCGCGTCCGCGCTCGCCCCGAAGCCGGCCGCCGACATACGGCGGACGGTGCACACGGTCGGCGGGCAGATCGACTTCCTGCCGACGATGGCTTATCTCTTCGGTTTTGAGGAATTGGACCTGCATCTGGGGCACAATCTGCTGACCGTCGACGCGGGCTTCGTCCCCGTGCAGACCTATATGCGGAAGGGCTCCTTCATCACGGACGACACGCTGTTTGAGATGTCCCGCGACGGCGTGTTCGCGGCAAGCCGCGCCATAGACAGGCGCACGCGCGCGCCCGTATCCGTGTTTTCTCGCGTCGAGGCGTATGAACGCTCGCTGGATATCATGAATGCCTCGGAATACATATTGGCGAACGACGCGCTTGCCGGTGAAACGCATGCCGAATGAAGCAAAGAAATGGATCGCGACGGATCTCGTGCTGGCCCTTCTGGTCTTTCTCGTGCTGAATCCCTTTCAAATCGCGTTCGTGTCCGCGCTGAACGCGCGGGAGTGGACGCTTTTTCATCTGAGCGACATTCTGACGCGGCTGTCCGAGGCGGACGGCGCCGACGGCTCGGAGGAATACTTCCTCGCGACCGGCACATACGAAACGCAGAAAAAGGATGAATATTTCGGCGCCGCGCGGGGTAAAAATATCATATTGGTCCAGCTCGAGTCCTTCCAGAACATGATGGTGGGCGCGCGCTACAACGGCGAGGAGATCACGCCGCGCATCAACGCGTGGCTGCGCGAGGAGGGTATGCTCTATTTCGATCATTTCTACCAGCAGGTGGC
>JAITLA010000196.1 GCA_031278145.1 Eubacteriales Family XIII. Incertae Sedis bacterium | reverse complement strand
TCTCTTTGCAAACGAACGCCGATTTCATTCGGTTTGCGATTGCCGTCGCAATCCGGGCGCGATGTTCGTGCGGTGGCCCGCGTTTTAAAACGCGTTGTAGAGAACACGGAATCCGATTACAATGAAAATTTTCGAGGCCGCTCACGGCTCGGCCGGCGCACAATGGGTCCTCCCGCCTGTATTCCGTGCCGCGCGTTCCCAAAGGTCCTCTTCGCCGTCGAAGCATGGATGGGTTGTGGTTCTGCGATTCGGATGGGGGAGGGTCGGGCGCGTATCTCAGAGTATCAGCATCGCGTCGCCGTAGCTGAAAAAGCGGTAGCCCGCCCCGATGGCTTCCTCGTAGGCGCGCAACACGGTTTCCCTGCCGCAGAAGGCCGAAACGAGCATGAGCAGCGTGGATCGCGGCAGATGAAAGTTCGTGAGCAGGGCATCCGCGCACTTGAAGGCATAGCCCGGATATATGAAGATATCCGTGCTGCCGCAGCCCGCCGCGACGCGGCAAGCGCCCGCCTTTGGATCGGGCAGGGCCGCGCTCTCCAGCGTGCGCGCGGAGGTCGTTCCGACGCAGACGATGCGGCCGCCTTCGGCAATCGTTTCGTTGATGCGCGCGGCGCAGACCGCGTCGATCTCGTATGCCTCGCGGTGCATGGCGTGATCCTCTATGCGTTCCGCCTTCACGGGCCGAAACGTGCCCGGACCGACATGCAGGGTCAGGCGCGCCGTGCGCACGCCCGCTTCTTCCGCGGCGCGAAGCAGCTCCTTCGTAAAGTGCAGGCCCGCCGTGGGCGCCGCGACGGAGCCCCACACGCGCGAATACACCGTCTGGTAGCGCGCCTTGTCCGTTTCGTCGGCCTCCCGGCCGATATAGGGCGGGAGCGGCATCCTGCCCACGGCGGACAGCCGTTCCATGAAATCCCCCGCGCAGCGAAAGCTCGCGACGAACAGCCCGTCCGCGCGGCGCTCCGATATCTCCGCCGCGAAATCGCCGTTCTCCGTAAAGCGTATCCAGTCCCCACGCCGCAGACGCTTCCCGGGGCGCGCCATGAGCTCCCAGACATCGTCCCGCAGGCGCCTGACGAGCAGGCACTCCACGCGGGCTCCCGCGCCGCGCGCCCCCGGCCTCTCGCGAAGCCCGAAAAGCCGCGCGGGCAGCACCTTGGAATCGTTGAGCACCAGGCAGTCGCCGGCCCGCAGATACGAAAGGATATCATAAAAACGGCGATGCTCGATGCGGCCCGTATCGCGGTGCAGCACCATGAGGCGCGAGGCGTCGCGCCTGTCCGCCGGATAGCGCGCAATCGACTTGGCCGGAAGCGCGTAATCGAATTCTCGCAAAAGCATCCCGCTTACCCGATCTGTACGCCCGTGAAATACTTCGTCAGGATCTGCCTGAAATCATAACCCCGGTTGGCCATTTCTATGGCGCTGTCCTGCGGGAGCCCCACGCCGTGGCCGTAGCCGCTGCCGGTGAAGGTGACGCTGCCGCCCGTCACGGGCTCGTCCTTTGTCTGCTCTCCGCCCGTCGCCTCCGCGCTTTCCGAGGCCCGCACGCGTTCGGACGCGCTTTGGAGGAAGGTGTCCGCCGCTTCAAAGGCGCCGAATCCGTCCGCAGAGAGGACGTAGGCCCCGCTCGCAAGCGAGCCCGCGCCGTCCGCGCTCGCGACCCGGATCGCGGGCGTCTGCGGCAACGCGGGGATCGCGCCATCGAAGGTGAAGCGCAGCGACTTGACGTTCGATGCGCCGAGGACCGTGCGGATGCGGTTTTTCTCCAAGACGACGGTTCCCGTGTCGCCGATGATCGTCATGGCCTTCACGTTTCCGTTCGCGTTCCGCTCGCTGACGAAAACGACGGCGACATCTCCGGGATCCTCGCCCGCCGCCGCCAGCAGCGTGCGCAGCTCGCGAAACGAAAGCTGCCAGCCCCAGGTGTAGGGGGGTGAATACTCGTCCGGAACACCGCGCAGATAAGCTTCCGCCGCGCCCCAAACATCCTCGGAGCTCTGCGTGTGGCCGCCGCTGTTCTTAAAGTAATTGCCGCTGACGGGCGTACCGTTGTGGCGCAGCACCAGACCCGCCGTGGCGTCCACGGCGGCGCCGGTTTCGGCGTGCTCGTCGGCATAGCCCTTGTACACCTGACAGTGCGCGCTCGCGCACATGTCGAAGCCGTCCTCCGCGTGCGTGTTCGCCTTGCACGCCACGTAGCTCCTCGCGGCCACCGCCTGCGCCTTCAACGCCTCCGGGGGATTTTTATAGCCCATTTCCGAATTCACGACGCCGTACAGGTATTCCTCGACGCTGAGCCGGTTGATCACGTTGAAGGTGTTGTTGGAATTGGGGCGAAACGACAAGCCGCCCCTGTAGGGGCTGCCCTCGTACAGGATCGGGGTCCCTGTCGCGTAATCGTAGGAGAGAACACAGGTTCCGACGCCGATATCGTCCGAAACGAGCACACCGTCCGCATGCAGCGTCGTGCGCCCGCCGTTTGCGGAAACGGTCAGCCGCGTGTAAGCCGGCAGGGGCATACCCTCCCGGAAGCCGTCCGCTTCGGGCACGGCCAAGATAAAGCCGCTTGCGGACGCGATCTCGCAGGAAGCGGGCGCGTTTGCGCCGTAGGCCAAGCCTATGCGCAAGCCCGCTTCGGTCCCGTCCGCCGCGAAGCTCGCGAAAGGCACGAGAAAGCAAGCGAGCGCCGCAAGAAGGACCGCGAAGCGCGCCGCAAGGATCGTCCGTTCCAAGGCCCAAGGCTCTTTCATTGCGAAGAATCCTCCTCAAATATTGAAATTTGTGCGTTTTCGGGCAAGTCGGGCGCCTTCAGTCCGAGGTGCGCATAGGCGTCCCTCGACACGACACGCCCCTTTTGTGTCCGGTGCAGATAACCCACCTGCATCAGGTAGGGCTCATACACGTCCTCGATGGTGACACGCTCCTCGCCTATGGCGGCGGCAATCGTATCGATGCCGACCGGCCCCCCGTCGAAGCGTTCGATGATCAGCCGCAGGATATCCCTGTCAAGTCCTTCGAGGCCCTTCTCGTCGATGCCGAGGGACTCCAAGGTGTGCCGCGTAATCTCGATGTCGATCCGTCCGCTGCCGCGCACCTGACAAAAATCCCGCACGCGTTTCAGGAGCCGGTTCGCCACCCGCGGCGTGCCGCGCGAGCGCAGCGCCAGCTCGGTCTGCGAGCGCTCGTCTATCGCGACGCGCAGCAGCTCGGCCGAACGTCCGAGGATGCGCTTGAGCTCGTCCGCGCGGTACATCTCAAACTTGCTGATGACGCCGAAGCGGTCACGCAGGGGCGCCGAGAGCGAGCCTGCCCGCGTGGTGGCGCCGATCAGGGTGAACTTGCCGAGGTCGATCCGTATGGAGCGCGCGGAGGGGCCCTTGCCGATGATGATGTCGATGGCGTAGTCCTCCATCGCGGCGTACAGCACCTCCTCGACGGAGCGGTTCAGCCTGTGTATTTCATCGATGAAGAGCACGTCCCTGTCGTTCAGATTCGTGAGCAGGGCGGCCAGATCGCCGGCCCGTTCTATGGCGGGACCCGAGGTGATGCGCAGCTCCACACCGAGCTCGTTCGCGATGATGCCCGCGAGCGTCGTCTTTCCGAGGCCCGGCGGCCCGTAGAAAAGCACGTGATCCAGTGGCTCGCCCCGCATCCGCGCGGCCTCGATGAACACCTTGAGGTTGTCCGTTACGTTCTTCTGGCCGATGTACTCACTGAGCCGCTTGGGTCTTAGGCTCGTTTCCGCGAAGGCCTCCTCCGAATCAAGGCGTTCGCCCGTCATAATCCTGTCCTCGTAATCTCTCATGCGATCATCTCTGCGGACGGACGCGCGGCCGCCGCACTATACGCGTTTCAACGCCTGTTTGATGTAATCCTCCACGCCGAGCCCGTCCTCCGGCACGCCCGCCACAGCGGAGAAGGCCTCCGCCCGCGAATAACCGAGGCCGATGAGCGCTTCCGCTGCCTGCGCGCGCGGATCCTCCGCGTCCCGCGCGTCCGCCTCCCGGGAAAGCCGCGCGCCCGCCGCGGCGCCGGGTTCGGCGTAGAGCTCCAATTTGTCCTTGAGCTCCAGGATGATGCGCTCCGCGGATTTCTTGCCGATGCCGTTCGCACGTGTCAGCATGGCCACGTCGCCGAACACGATTGCCTTCTTGAGTTCGGGTAGCGGCATGACGGACAGCACGGACATGGCCGCCTTCGCGCCCACACCGCCGACGGTAAGCAGCTTGCGAAACAGAGAGAGGGAAGCTCTGTCGGAAAAACCGCAGAGGCTCACGTCGTCTTCCTTGACGATCATGGCCGTGTACACCATGACCTCCTCTCCCTCCCGGCATCCGTACACCTCGCAGTTGTCGGGAACGGAAATCTCGTAGCCGATGCCGCCGGCCTCTATCACCACGCGGCCTTCGAGCCTTGCCAAAAGCGTGCCCTTAATGCGGTAAATCATTTCGCGAAACCCTCCGTGCGCACGCGATAAGCGGCGGAATGGCCGTGGCAGATCGCGGCGGCCAGCGCGTCGGCGGCGTCGTCGGGCCTCGGCGCCTCGTCGAGGTGCAGTATCGTCCGCACCATCGCCTGCATCTGCGCCTTGTCCGCGCGGCCGTAGCCGGTCAGGCCCTGCTTGATCTGCAGCGGCGTGTACTCGTATATCCCGAGCCCCGAATTGACGCAGGCCA
>JAITLA010000193.1 GCA_031278145.1 Eubacteriales Family XIII. Incertae Sedis bacterium | reverse complement strand
CTTTTGGCCGCGCGCGAGGCCGCTTGCGAGCAGATCGACCGCCTGCGGCTGGTCGCCCGTCATATTGTAGTCGGATAGGATCTTGAATTCGCCCATGCGCGCCTCCGTCGGCCTTCGCGCCCCCTTGCGCCCCGGATCGAGCGCCGCGCGGGAGCACCCGATACGTTCACGGTACGGTATACAGCAAGCGCGCCGCGCGCCGGCCGCATGGCGCTGCCGCTGCGACACTTTACTCTCTATATGGTACCGGAACATGTGTTCTTTTGCAAGTGTTACATCACGGATTAAAACGCATGCTTTTTTTTCTGAGTTATGATATACTTGTATCTGCCAAAAAATCACCGGAGGCGCATTTGAACAGCATAAAATACAAGGACATTCTATACGAACACAGGGAAACCGCCGATCTCAAGGCGCTCGTCAATTCGAGCATGGAGCGCTTCAACGACAGGGACGCCTTTCTCGTCAAAGACAGTCCGGGCGGCGCGTACAGACCCATCAGCTACAGGCAGATGCAAGCGGATATCGACGGCTTGGGCACGGCCTTGTTCGAGTGCGGCCTCTCGGGGGCCAAGATCGCGCTGATCGGCGAGAACCGGTACGAATGGGTCATCTCCTATCTCGCGGTGACGAACGGCATCGGCGTCATCGTTCCCTTCGACAGGGAGCTTTGCGCGGAGGAACTCGCGGAATTCATGAGGCGCGCGGGCGTGCGGGCGATCATCTATTCCAGCAAGCTCGAAAGCCTGATCCTGGAGGCGGACAGCCTGTTTCACCTCGACTGCCTGATCGGCATGGATGCGCGCGGACACGCGGGCCGGCGCCTGTCGCTCCCCGCGCTGCTCGAACGCGGCGGGCAATTGCTCGCCATGGGCCGGCGCGGCTATATCGATGCCCGCATCGATCCGGACGCCCTGTGCGCGATCCTCTTCACCTCCGGCACCACGGGCATGCCCAAGGGCGTCATGCTCTCCCACAGGAACATCGCGGCAAACGTCTGCAACATGTCCAAATACGTCGATGTGTCGGGCGGCTATACGGGCCTCTCCGTGCTGCCGATGCACCATACCTATGAAATGACCTGCCATATTATGACGGCGATCTACCAAGGCTGCCGCGTCGCGATCTGCGAGGGCCTGAAATACATCGTGAAGAACATGGCGGAATCCAAAGCCTCCGTCATGCTCGGCGTTCCCCTTATCTTCGAGAATATGCACAGAAAAGTGTGGAAAAACGCGGAAAGCAAAGGCAGGGCCGCCAAGCTGCGGCGGGCAATCGCGTTCTCCAAGCTGGTGAACGGCCAAAACACGAAGGCCGTGAAACGCCTCTTCAAGGAAGTCCATCAGGCGCTGGGCGGCAACATCCTGCTGTTCATATCGGGCGGCGCGCCGATAGATCCGAAGGTCGTCGAGGACTTCAACGCCATGGGCCTGCCCATGATACAGGGCTACGGCATGACGGAAAACGCGCCCATCATCGCGGTCAACAAAGACAGATACAGCAAGCCCGCCTCCGTGGGCCTGCCCATGCCCGGCACGGAGATCCGCATCCTCGACGAAGACGGGAGCGGCGTCGGCGAGATCCTCTGCCGCGGCGATTCGGTCATGCTCGGATACTACGACGACCCGGAAGAAACGGCGCGTGTCCTCGCGGACGGTTGGCTGCACACGGGGGATTTCGGCTACTTCGACAGCGACGGCTTCCTGTACGTGACGGGCCGGAAGAAGAACATCATCGTCGCCAAGAACGGCAAGAACGTGTCGCCGGAGGAGCTGGAATACCTGCTGCACAAAGTACCCTATATCGCGGAGGTCGTGGTTTGGGGCGCGGACGACGAGCGCGGCGGGGACGTCGTGATCTGCGCCGACATATTCCCGGACTTCGCATACGCGGAAGAAACGCACGGAAAGCGGCTCAGCCGTGAAGAGCTCAAACGGATACTCAAAAAAGAGATGGATCGCATCAACGAGAAGCTGCCCGGCTACAAGCGGATCAAGCGTTTTGCCCTGCGCGACAACGAGTTCGAGAAAACGACGGTCAAGAAGATCAAGCGGCATACCGTGATCCACACCTGACGCGGAGCCTGCCCGCTGCAGCGGGAAGAATCTGAGAAACCGGCGCGAAGCGGCTTCCCCGGACAATGGGGAATGGATAAAAGAGGAGAAGAAAAGGAGGCAATCGTATGGTTTCGGTTCAAGAGGACTACGCGGCAATCAAAGCGCGGGAAACAGAGGAAGCCGAGGCGCTGATCGCGCGGATCCAAAACAGCGCGTCCCCGCACGTGCGCTACAAGGACGTGTGGGCGGTCACGGATCTGCGCCAAATGCTCGAAAGCTGCGTCGTGCGCCACGCGGACAGACCGGCCTTTCACGTGAAGGACGACCACGACGCGCCTTACCGCGCGATAAGCTATCGCCGGATGAAGCGGGACGTGGACGCGCTCGGAACGATGCTCGCGGCGCGGGGCCTGAAGCGCGTGGCCGTCATCGGCGAAAACTGCTACCAATGGGCAATCTCCTATCTGGCCGTGACCTGCGGCGGCGGCGTCATCGTACCGCTCGACAAGGAATTGAACGCGAGCGAGCTCAAGCAGCTCCTCGTCGCCTCAGAGGCGGAATGCGTGCTGTTCACGAAAAAATTCCGCAAGATCTTCACGGACATCCACGCCTCCGGCGACACGAAGCTGCGCCTGCTCATCGATTTGACGGGCGACGCGGCCTCCCCGGAGGCTTCGCTTCTCGCGGACTGTGTGGAAGAAGGCAAGCGCCTCTTGGAGGAGGGCAACCGGGATTATCTGGACGCCCGCATCCTCGGCGACGAGATGTGCGCGCTGATCTTCACCTCGGGGACCACGGGCGTGGCCAAGGGCGTCATGCTCTCCCACAAAAATCTGGCCGCCGGCATCGTGATTCCGCCCACCGTCATCAGCATCGTCGCGGATGACATCTTCTTTTCCGTCCTGCCGATCCACCACAGCTACGAATGCACCTGCGGCTTTCTGATCCCGCTGTACAGAGGCGCTTCCATCGCCTACTGCGAGGGCTTGAAATACATCGTGAAAAACCTGGCGGAAGCGCGGCCGACGGTGCTGCTCGCGGTGCCGCTGATCCTCGAAAGCCTGTACAAGAAGATATGGCAGAACGTGAAAGCGAGCGGCAAGGAGAAGACGCTGCGCCGCGTGATCAAGATCAACGCGATCACGAAGAAGCTCGGCATAGACCTCGCGCCGATCTTCTTCAAGCGGATCCTGGCGCTGTTCGGCGGCCGCATGAAGCTGATCATCTGCGGCGGCGCGGCCATCGATCCCGGCATTCTGCAGGGGCTTCGGGACTTCGGCATATGCACCCTGCAGGGCTACGGCCTGACGGAATGCTCGCCGATCTGCGCCGTGAATCCCGACAGCGCGATCAAGAACGGCGCCGCCGGCTATCTGGCGACGGGCTTCGAGGGCCGGATCACGGACGCGGACCCGGAAACGGGCATCGGCGAGATCTGCGTGAAGGGGCAGCACGTCATGCTCGGCTATTACGGCAACAAAGAAGCCACGGACGAGGTGCTCAAGGACGGCTGGTTCCATACGGGCGACCTCGGCTATATCGACGCGGAGCGCTACATCTACATCACGGGACGCAAGAAGAACGTGATCATCACGAAGAACGGGAAGAACGTGTATCCCGAGGAATTGGAATACTACCTCGGGCGCATAGACGCCGTTTC
>JAITLA010000092.1 GCA_031278145.1 Eubacteriales Family XIII. Incertae Sedis bacterium | reverse complement strand
GCGTCCGTGCCCCTTGAGATCAACAAAGCCACAATGGACAAATATCGTTGAATGCGGTTCCGCGCGCCTTTGCCGCGCGCGGACCTTTTGCATACATATCCGGGCTCTGTCGATGCGTCGGTGCTTTTTGCGTGTTTGCAAAATCGGCGTGAAGACGCGCCCGTAAGGAACGCAGGGAAATAGGAGGTCGCAGCATGTCGTTTCATGCAGATTTTGTCATAAAGAACGCGAATATCCGCACCATGGACAGGAAGAACCCGACCGGCTCCGCGCTCGCCGTGTGGAACGGCGCGATTGTCGGCGTGGGCGCCTTCGAGGACTTTGCGACGCTGATCGGGCCGGACACCGAGATCCGCGACCTGACGGGGAAAACGGTTTTGCCGGGCTTCAACGACAACCACAGCCACCCGCTGATCTACGCGAGCAGCCTTATGGACGTGGACGTGACGGGTACGCGATCCTTCGAGGAATTCTTCGGGAAGCTCAAGGCGCGGGCCGCGGAAACGCCCGCGGGCGAGTGGGTGGTGGGCTTCGGCTACGACGAGGGCCTCTTTGCCGAGGGGCGGGAACCGCGCATGGAGGAACTGGACGCCGCCGTGCCGGATCATCCCTTGCTCGTCCTGCGCGCCTGCCTGCACGTGGCGCTTGCCAATTCGCGCGCGATGGCCTTCGCGGGCTACACGGCGGACACGCCGGATCCGCCGGGCGGCGAGATCGTGCGCAAGGACGGCAAGCTCACGGGCCGGCTCTGCGAGAGGGCCTACGCCTCCGTCAACGAGCGCATCCCCGCGCGCGGCGTGGAGCGGCTGGCGAGATCGTTGAAGCGCCTGTGCGGGATGTACAACGCCTGCGGCATCACGAGCACGACGGAAATGGGAATGCTGGACAAGTTCGAGGATGAATTCGCGCTCTGGGACAGGGCCCTGAAGGAGGATTGTCTGAGCGTGCGAATCGCTTCGTATCACCTCGACGCTTCGTACCGCAAGCTGCGGGATTTCGATTCGCCGCTGCCCTTCGGCAACGATCTGCTCCGCTTCCAAGGGCGCAAGATCATCCTCGACGGCGGCGGCGGCTCCGGCACCGCGCGCGTGTCCGAGCCGAACCTGCACGACGGAAAATACGGGATCCTGTATCACACGCAGGAAGCGCTGGATGAGATCGTATGGGAGGCGCACGCGCACGGCCTGCAGATCTCCGCCCACGGGATCGGCGACGTCGCCATCACGATGCTGCTGGACGCGTATGGGAAGGCGCAGAAACGCTTGCCGCGCAAGGACGCGCGCCACAGGATAGAGCATTGCTCCTTCTGCTATCCGCAACTTGTGTCGCGCGTGATCGGGGAGGGCGTCCTGCCGCTTCTGAATCCGGGTTTCCTGTACTATTTCGGCGATACGCACATCCGCAATTACGGCGAGGCGCGCGTATCCCTTGAGTTCCCCTTCCGCTCGCTTTTGGACGGCGGCAGCGTCGTCGGGATCGGCAGCGACGCGCCCGTGACCGTCCTCTCCCCGAACGAGATCCTCTACGGCGCCATAGCCAGGAGGTCGCAGAGCGGCGCCTCGTGCGGCGAGGCGGAACGCGTTACCGCAGGGGAAGCGGTGTACGCCTATACGGCGGCCGGCGCCTATATGACCTTCGACGAGCACAGGAAGGGCACGCTGGCATCCGGGAAGCTGGCCGACCTCGTTGTGACGGACATCGATCCCACCGCGGTCGACGACGAGCCGGAGCGGATACTGGAGATGAAGGTGGAGCGGACGATACTGGGCGGCAAGACCGTGTTTGAGCGATAAGGCGCAAAGAGGCGCGCGCGGGTTTTTTTTCTCTCGCGCGCCGTGCGGATGCATTCGCAAGCCGCGAACAGGGGGCGCGCCGGCATTCCACCCGTGCGTTCCCCGCGGTTCGCCGGCTTTTTACATAGCGTGCATACGGAAAGGAGGGCAGTGCGGCACGAATACGATATCGTTTTTTCATGCCTTGGTTTTGTGTCGGAAAGGAGGTGAAAGGATGACATTTCCGGGGGGCTCTGTTTGACGAAGAAGCTTCACAGCTCGGACTTTTTCGGATGGCTCCGAAGTCCGCGCGAAAATTTCCGTTCATACCGTCATAATCATATCGTTATTCGTACCCGGTCACCATGAAGCTTCTTAAACTTTAACGAAAAAAAGAAGGAGGTGTAATAATGGGGAGTATTGAAAGACAATCACTGAAGCGCACCATGAAAAGCCTGGACGTTGTCGCTTTGGCCTTCGGAACCATCATCGGCTGGGGCTGGGTCATCCTGCTGGGCGGATGGGTGTCCAGTGCGGGCGTCGTCGGCGCCGTCATCGCCTTTGTCATCGGCGCCGTCCTTTGCATCTTCGTCGGCCTGACCTACGCGGAGCTGACGCCGGCCCTGCCGCTGGCGGGCGGGGAGCTCGTGTTCGCCTATCGCGGTCTTGGCTATACGCCCTCGTGGATCACGGGCTGGATGATCACCTTCGCCTATATCGGCGTGGCGGCCTTCGAGGGTCCGTCCTTCTCGACCGCGCTCACGAATCTGATCCCGGTGCCCAAGATCGCCTATCTGTACACGGTCGCGGGCTTCGACATCCACCTTGGCTGGCTGCTCGTGGGCGTTGCCATGGCGGTCATCCTCACCGTGGTGAACATCCTCGGCATCAAATCCGCCACGATCTTCCAGACAGGCGCGACGGTATTGCTCTGCCTCGGCGGGCTCACGCTGCTCTTCGGTAGCGTGACGCAGGGGGATATCTCGAACGCGGCGCCCGCCTTTACCTCGTTCAAGGGCCTCGCGGCGGTGCTCCTCGTGGTGCCGGCCATGTTCGTCGGCTTTGACGTGATCCCGCAGGCGGCGGAGGAGATGAACATCGAGCTGAAATCCATCGCCAAGATACTGATTTTCTCCATCTGTCTTGCGGCGCTGTGGTATATCCTCATGATCCTGAGCCTCGGCTTCGCCGCGCCGCTGGAGGTGCGCGAAGATGCGCTCGCCGGGACCGGCAGTCCCGCCGCGGACGCGCTGGAGTACGTCGCGGGCCGCGTATTTTCCAGGATCCTCATAACCGCGGCGCTGATCGGCATACTCACGAGCTGGAACGGCTTCATCGTGGGCGCTTCCCGCGTGCTCTTCTCGATGGCGCGGGCCAAGATGCTGCCGCCCGTGTTCGGCAAGCTGCACCCCAAGTACAAGACGCCCACGGCCGCCATACTGCTCGTCGGCGTAATCACCGTATTCGCGCCCTTCCTCGGCAGGTCGGCCCTCGTGTGGTTCATAGATGCGAGCGCCTTTGGCACGGTCGTTGCATATTTCATGGTAGCACTGTCCTTTATCGCCCTGCGCCGCAACGAGCCGGATCTCGCGCGCCCGTACAAGGTCAAGGGCGGCATGACGATTGGCGTGCTGGCCGTGCTCGTCGCGCTCTTCTTCCTGTATCTCTATCTTCCCGTGGGGCCCTCGCCGCTGACGCCGATAGAGTGGGTGCTGGTGCTCGTATGGGTCGCGCTCGGCGTTGTGTTCTATGGTATGACGCGGAAGCAGAACAGGAATGTGACGTCCGCGGAGATCGAGTACATGATGTTCGGCGATGAATACGCGCGCAAGGACAGGATTAAGTCCGGCAACATCGCCTGACGATAAGCGGCGCGCTTCGCGCGCCGCCCTTCGCGGGCACTTTTCCATAGGATCAAAAGGGTTATAGCCAAGGCAACAGTGCGTTGCTCCGCCCGGTCAAACGCCGCGGCGGCCCACCAAAGGACGTTGCGGCGTTTTTCGGGCGGAGCAACGGCGCTCTGTCAACAGAGAAAGATGAATGATGAAGGAGGACAAAAACCATGCTATTGAAAGACATCAATCTGACGCGGGAGGAAGCGATTGCGCAAGCGGGCAAGTACATGATCGAAACGTATGAACGCTTTCCATTCGTGGCAAGCCGCGCGAAGGACATGTACCTGTACGACGAGAAGGACACGGCGTATCTGGACTTTTACGGCGGGATCGCGGTGAACAGCGCGGGGAGCTGCAACGAGAAGGTGGTGGCGGCCGTGCGGGAGCAGGTCGGACAGATCATGCACACCTTCAACTACCCGTACACGGTGCCGCAGACCGCGCTGGCGAAGCTGATCTGCGACACGATCAAGATGGACAAGATCTTCTTCCAAAACTCGGGGACGGAATCCAACGAGGCCATGATCAAGATGGCGCGGAAGTACGGCGTGGACAATTACGGACCGAACAAGTATCACATCATCACGGCGAAATCGAGCTTCCACGGCAGGACCTACGGGGCGCTGTCGGCGACGGGGCAACCCGACAACGCGTGCCAGCTCGGCTTCAAGCCCATGCTTCCGGGTTTCACCTACGCGGACTACAACGATCTCGAAGCCTTCCGTGCGGCGGTGACCGAGGACACGATTGCGATCATGCTGGAGCCGATACAGGGCGAGGGAGGCGTCATACCGGGAACGGAAGCCTTCTTCAAGGGGATCCGCAAGCTGTGCGACGAGAAGGGGCTGCTGCTTTTGATCGACGAGATACAGACGGGCTGGTTCCGCACGGGCCCCGCGATGGCCTACATGCGCTTCGGCATCGAGCCGGACGCCGTTTCGATGGCGAAGGCGATGGGCGGCGGCATGCCGATAGGGGCCGTGTGCGCGACGGCGAAGCTGGCGACGGCCTTCAATCCGGGCTCGCACGGCACGACCTACGGCGGCAATCCGGTGTGCTGCGCGGCGGCCTGCGCGCAGATCACGGACATGATCGAGCGCAAGCTCGGCGAGAACGCGGCCTCGGTGGGCGCCTACTTCATGGAGCAACTGCGGAAGCTGCCCCACGTGACGGAGGTGCGGGGCGAGGGCCTGCTCGTGGGCGTCGTGTTCGACATTCCGAAGGCCGCGGACATCAAGCACGGCTGCCTGGACAGGAAGCTGCTCGTGACGGCCATAGGGAGCAACATCGTCCGCATGGTTCCGCCGCTGATCGCGACGAAGGCGGACTGCGACAAGGCCGCGGAGATCATCAAGCAATCGGTGGAAGCATTGTAAAACAAAAGGGAGGGAAAAAAGATGGACGCAAAAGCACACGTATCGGAACTGATAAGCAAGGCGCGGGCGGCGCAGAAGATCTTCGAGGAATACCCGCAGGAGCGCGTGGATGAAGCGGTGCGGGCGATAGGCAAGGCGGTGTACGACAACGCGGAGCTTCTGGCGCGCATGGCCGTGGACGAAACGGGCATGGGGAACTACGAAGACAAGGTCATGAAGAACAAGGGCAAGCCCAA
>JAITLA010000078.1 GCA_031278145.1 Eubacteriales Family XIII. Incertae Sedis bacterium | reverse complement strand
ATGCGATGAGACTGAATATCGGAAATGTGAAGGAATTGTTTCTGCGTTACGCCGTTGTGATCATCATACTGGCCGTGCTCTTTACGCTGCCGCTTTACGGCGGCAAATACGTGATCATGTTGGCCATGCTCATGGGCATGTACATAACCCTCGGTCATATGTGGAATCTGCTCGCCGGGTATTCCGGTCTGATATCGCTGGGACAGCAGATGTACATAGGCATCGGCGGCTATACGCTGGCGGTGGCCTCCTCAAAGCTGGGCCTGCCGCTGATAGTCGGTCTGATACTGGGCGGTTTGGTGTCCGTGATCGTATCCGTGGGGCTTTCTTACCTGCTTCTGCGCATGAAGGGCATGTACTTCGCGATAGCGACGTGGATGTTCGCCGAGGCCGCGCTTTTGGTCGTCGCGTCCATAAGCTATCTGGGCAAGGGCCAGGGGCTGTTCATCGTGGAGGCCCGCAAGCTCGTGACGGGGCAGATCTATTATTTCAGCATAACGCTGGCGGTCGTCACGACCATCGTGTTGGTCGCGTTGCTGCGCTCGAAGCTGGGGCTCGGGCTGTTCGCGATACGCGACAGCGACAGTGCGTCGGCGACCTCGGGCGTGCCCCAGTTCAGATCAAAACTCTACTGCATGATCCTTTCGAGCTTTATAACGGGCGTCTGCGGGGGCGTGTTCTACATGAGCCAGGTTTGGGTGCAACCCTATGCGTCTTTCAGCATCAGTTGGACGGTGGCGGCCGTGTTCATCGTCGTCATAGGCGGCATCGGCACGATAGCCGGACCGATTATAGGCGGCGTCATATACGTGTTCCTGAGCCAGTATCTGGCCACGCTTTCGCAGATAGGAAGTCTGAATATGGTAATCTTGGGCGTTATCGCCGTTGCGGTCATACTGGCCGCGCCCAAGGGCATCGTCGGGACGATACAGGAGAAGCTCAATTTCGAGATCATATCCGCGCGGCGCTGGATGGGCAAGTCGCTCGCGAAGGCCGCGCCGGCGCACGCATCCACCGCGGATGCGGAGCGCGTGAAAAAGGCGTCATAATCCGAAATCGACATCGCCGGGCCTTCGGCCCGTTATCATAGATTTTTTATAGCTTTGTGTAGGGAACAGGAGGTGTCCGGATGAACAGACTTCAAAAATTGTCCTTCAATCTCATCTTGGGCCGCCTTGCAAACAGCCCCATGGAGAAGCTCCCGGCGATACTGGATCTTGCCGAGAAGATGGATCGTGGGCAATTGCACGGCCCCCAAATCCGTCTGATGCGCAGTGTGCTCACCGACAAGAACAGCATCTGGTACGACTTTACCGAGCGCTTGTTCGAGGAGGTGGAGCTTCGGTGCATCAGCAAGCTCATCGAGTGCTTTTTCATCAACGCGACGGTTGACAGCGGTGCGCACAACCACGCGATTGAGGCGAAGTACGATTGCAACGTGCCCTGGGCCATACTGATGGACCCCACGAGCGCGTGCAACCTGCAGTGCGTCGGTTGCTGGGCGGCGCAGTACGGCGGCAAGCACAGGCTCAGCTATGAAACGATGCATTCCATCTGCTGCCAAGGCAAGGAGATCGGCATCCATTTCTACATCTTTTCGGGAGGCGAGCCCCTCATGTGCAAGGCCGATATCATCCGCCTGTGTGACGCGCATCCCGACTGCTACTTCTTTGCCTTCACGAACGGTACCTTGGTGGATGAAGCGTTCTGTGGGGAGATCGCGCGCGTGGGGAACTTCACGCCGGCCTTCTCCGTCGAGGGCGACGAGAAGTCCACCGACATGCGCCGCGGCGCGGGGACCTACCAAAAGGTCGTGGCGGCGATGGCGCTGATGCAAAAGCACCGCCTGCCCTTCGGCTATTCCACCTGCTACCATCGCGAGAACACCGAGAGCGTGGGCTCCGATGCCTTTGTGGACGACATGATACGGCGCGGCTGCCGGTTTGCGTGGAATTTCACCTACATACCCGTGGGCAAGGACGCGCGGCCCGATCTGCTCGCAACGCCCGCGCAGCGGGCGTGGATGTACAGGCGCATGCGCGAAATACGCGAAACGAAGCCCGTTTTCGCCTTGGATTTCTGGAACGACGGCGAATACACGGGGGGTTGCATCGCGGGCGGACGCCGCTATCTGCACATCAACGCGGCCGGCGACGTGGAGCCCTGCGCCTTCGTGCATTACTCCAACGTCAACATCCACGACGTAAGCCTGCTCGAAGCCCTGCAGTCCCCGATCTTCAAGGCCTACCGCCGCGAGCAGCCCTTCAACGAAAACCACCTGCGGCCATGCCCCCTGCTCGACAACCCCGACACGTTGCGCCGCATGGTCAAGGAGAGCGGCGCGCGGAGCACGGACATGGAAGCCCCGGAGGACGTGGATACGCTGTGCGCCAAGACCGACTGCGCCTGCGAGAAGTGGGCGAAAACGGCCGACGCCCTGTGGACGGAGGCGGCCGGAGAAACAACAACAACAAGCGACGAGCGGCAAAAGGCGGTATAACGAACGCTGCGCCGCTCGTGACGCATTTTGCGAAAAAGCCGCGGCGCGCTCCCTGAGGGGGCGCGCCGTGCCCTTTTCGAACGCGCCACCGTCCCGGCGCATGAATTCAATTTTGGCTCCGTCCAAAATTGAAGCGCCAAAGGCGCACTTCAATTGTTGAACGGATGTTTTGAGGGGACTCAGTGGGGGATTGCACCCGCCACCGGCAGCTTGTGAAGCCGGAACCCACCGCCTGTAGAGGCGGGGGACTGACGCCGTCGTTCAACACGGATTTCTCAGTGGTCTCAGGCGGTTCGGAGGTGATGAATTGGATATCCATCAGCTGAACGTATTTATCACCGTCGCGCAATATCTGAATTTCACCGAGGCGGCGAAGCACCTGTATATCGCCCAATCCGCCGTCAGTCACAATATCTCCAAGCTCGAAAAAGAACTCGGCGTGGTGCTGTTTGACCGTACAAAGAAGGGGCTGATACTTGCGCCGGTCGGCAAGATATTGCTGGAAGAGGCTTTAAAGATAAACGCACTGATGGAAAATGCGACGGAAAGGGTCAGGATGCTGGCGGAGGGCACGTCGGGAGAGCTGTGCTTCGGCTACGTGTCGGAGCAGATGATAGACCCGATAGTGCCGTGCGTGCGCAATTTTTACGCAAAATATCCGAATATACGCATGCAGTTCAATACCTACGACTCGATCACCATATCGCGGCACATCGAAGACAGGAAGATAGACTTGGGCTTCGGACGCTATGAGAACATCATAAAGCGCAACGAGATAGACTGGCGGCACTTGTACCGCGATCCCTTCCTCGTCTGCATGAGCGGAAACCACCGGCTGTCCGGCAGGGATACGCTGAGCGTGGACGATATAGCCGTCGAAAATCTGATCATGATGAAAAGAGAAGCAAACCCCGGCATGTTTGACATGGTGCACAAGCTGTACCTCAATCGGGGCTTGACGCCCATGATATCGGCCGACACGAACGACCAAATGGCCACGTTCATGATGGCGCGCGTGGGCATGGGTGTTACCATAAGCTCAAAGCTCTTCGCCGGCGCCTACAATATGGAGGATCTGGTCTCCGTCCCCTTGGTGGATGACAGCGCCTTTCACGATGTGGGCATCGCGTGGAGCAGGAATCTCACAAATCCGGCGATCAAGCTGTTTCTGAACGAGCTCGATGATTTCTTGAGGGGGGGGGCGTCGATTTCGAGCGCAAGCCGGATATGAGGCTCCGGCCAAATCGCGGTCCGGCGCCCATAGACGCGCACATCCCGTAAGCGCCCCGTCGCAAGCGCGGATCGGAACGGGGCGGGAGCATCGCGCCCCCGCCCCGTGTACCCGGATCGTCTGTGGCCGGCCGCTGCCGTTCACGCGGCGGTCTTCGCCCGCTTTACCTCGGTATGACAGGCAGGGTCAGCACGGATTGGTGTTCGCCGTCCCTGTATACCTTGTGTAGGCATGTCTGCGCGGGGCAAAGATGCCACATCACATCATACGTTTCGATATCCGTGGGTATATCGATACAGGATATCTCGAGTTGTATGCGCGTGCCCACCCTGAACAGGTGCGACATGGGCCGCATCTGTATCTCGTACTCGTAGATCTCGCCCGGCGTGGGAGGATCGAACTTCGTGTAGTCGTGTTCGATTTCCCATGGCGTATCGCGCTCGTGGTCGCGCTTGCGCAGCGAGGCCTTCAGCCAGCCCTGCGCGAGCGGATATATCGCGTCGGAACCGTATTCGCGCACATTGACGCGCCAAGTCGTATCCTTCCGATCTATGGATGCGTAGAAGCGTATGCGCGGCGCGCCCGTCACTTGTAGATCCTTCGACAGCGGCGGCGTGACGTACCTGATGTTCGCGCGTTCCTCTGTGACGAACAGGGGTTGCTGCACGAAGCTGTCCGGCTCGTCGTTGAAGAAATCGGGTTCGGGCCCGAGCGAGCTCAGGCTGTTCAGGTAGAACCGCGTGTAAACCGTGTTTTCAAGCGGGAATGCATTTCCGGTCTGCCATTCCTCCAGCACCGTGGTATGGTATTTGACGGGCGGCTCGTCCATGATGCCCGTGTCTATGCCCTTCAGCCAGTAATCGTACCAGCGCAGCAGCTCGTCGTGGTCGCCCTTCCAGGGGCGCGTACCCATATCCGTGTAGAAGCGGAGCTTTTTGGGTACGTCCGGCAGCCGGTTGTAGACGTTGATCTGCGGCTCCGAGAAGAAGCTGAAGAAGGGGCCGCCGACGTATACGGGGACCTTGATGTTCTTGATCCTCTCTATTACGGAGCGCTCGCGGTAATAAGGCCCATCGAGCGGATTCAGCATGAAGTCGAAGAGGATGGGGTTTTTCGTCGGGTATTTCAGCAGGTGGAAGAGATAGGGGTACTGGCGCAAATCCGGATCCTCCATCGCTTTTTTGACGAGCTTCTCAAGCTCCGCCGGAGGCGTCGACACCTGCATGGCGGAGCGCACGCGATCCGTGATGGCATAGCCGCAGCGGGCGGGATACGTACCCGTGTACAGGCCATAAAGGAAGATGTTCAGGACACCGCCCTCGTACTGTCCGTGCTTGTAGAGGTCGTCACCGTAGATCTCCCACGGTGCGATGCATTTCAGGTGCGGCGGCGCCGCAGCCGCGAGATGGAGCTGCGCGTTCGCGAAATAGCAGATGCCCGCTCCGCCCACACCGCCGTCACACCATGGTTGCGCGGCAAGCCATTCGCAGATGTCGTAGCCGTCCTCCCCGCATTCCTGCTTGCTCATCATGCCGTCGTGATAGCCCTCGCTGTCGCCGAGACCTCGGAAGTCCGCTATCGCGTAAGCATAGCCGCGTTTTGCGTAGTAGTGGGGATCGCCCGATTCGACCGAAGCCTCGAAGATGGATTTCCCGAAGGGCTGCGGCGGCGATTCAAAGACCTGGGCGTCCTTCCCGTATGGCGACTGCGCGAGCAGGGCGGGATACTTCCCTTCCGCATCGGGCCTGTAAACGTCCACGGCCAGCTTCACGCCGTCTCTGGCGGGCACCATGCAGGTTTCCTTGATTACGTTGTACTTGGGTTCTGAAGCGCTCATTTCTCCTCCTTTTGCAAGCTGTGCGTAGTGTTTGTTACTCCTGCGGACCGTATTTTTCCTCGATGATCTCGACGATCCGCGCATAGATATCATCCGCCGCGGTATCTCCGCGCTGTTCGTTGATCTCGGCAAGCGCGACTTCATGGTTGCCTTCGACCGCTTTCTTCCAGACGTCGATCTCATCGGGTGTGAGATTGACAAAGACATCGCCCTTTGCCCGGGCCTTTTCCTGCTCGTTGGCCACAAGAGCCGCCGTATCGTCCCACATGTCGCGGTAGCCGCCGTTGGTCCTGAAGGTGTCCACCAGCAATTGCCGCAGATCCTCGGGCAGGGAATCGAGGAAGCTCAGGTTCACGCAGAGAACATTGAATTCGTGGAAGGCGCCGTATTCTCCCATTTCAACGTGTTGGCGCACCAATTCCGTCAAACCGAACCAACCTTGGAAAGCCCAGTTGTTGACGTATCCGTTGACGACGCCCTTCTCAAGGGCCTCGTAGATCTGCCCCGGAGGTATATAGGAGCCCGCCGCGTTGTTGGCTTCAAGCATGGGCAGGAACTCGAGCTTGTACGGTACGATCTGCCGTCCGTTGAGGTCCGAGGGCAGATGAACCTCTTTCGTATCGGTGAAGTGCAGACCGTACATGCCCAGCGTTGTGACCGCCAAGGGATACATGTCATAGGCCGCGAATTCATCCATCATTTCCGGGAATTCGTCAAGGAGCTGCATGTATATCTCCGAGCTCTCGACCGGATCCTGCAGACCGAGGAACGGCAACTCAAGCAGACGCGCGTTCAGCGGCATGATGTCCGGGTAGTTGTTCGTCGGCACATTTGAGAATGTCACGGCGCCCGACATCATGGACTTCGGAATCTCCGGGATGGTGACCAAGGAATTCGACCAGTAGATGGTCACTTTGAGCCGGCCGCCGCTGTTCTCCTCCAGTTCCTTGAAAATTCTCACCCAGTTCGGTGAAATGGTTTCACCGAACGTCAGGTTGACGATGAATTCATACACCTCGTCGGAAGCGACGGATTGCGGTGCATCCCCCTCCGCGCCGTCGCTTTCCGTCTGTGCGGAATCGCCGCCTCCGCAGGCCGCGAGCATCAGGCCGAAGGCCAAAAGCATCACCACCGCCAATAAGCATTTCTTTTTCACGATTCTCCTCCTTTTTCACTACGATTCGATTGATAAATACACATCCGAGACCACAAAAAACACTGCCGCGATTGCCTCGAATCACATCAACGACGGAATCCACGTCGCCATCTGTGGGAAGATGCAAACGAGAACAATCACAACCAGGTCACCTATTATAAACGGCACCACGGACTTGAACAGTGCCGGCACGGAAACCCCCGAAAGACCCGACACGATGAACACGACCATGCCTATGGGCGGCGTGACCGCGCCGAGCGCCATCATCAGCACGACATAGATGCCGAGCCATATGGGATCAAAGCCCACGGATACCAGCGCCGGATAGAGGATCGGGATCGTGAGTATGATCATCGGTATCTCCGGTATGAGCATTCCCAAGGCTATGTAGATGAGGGCCAGCGCCAGCATCAGTACGGGCAGGGGTACATCCAGGCTTACGAGAAACTCGGATACGGCGAACGGGATCTTGGAATAGCTTATGAATCGGATGAAGATGTAGGTCCCAAGCAGCAAGGAGAAGATCATGCCTATGGTCATCGCGGTTTCCCTGATCGCCAGAAGGAACTTCTTGCCGTTCAGGGTTTTGTAGAACAGCGATATTATGATCGCGCCGGCGCTGCCGATTGCGCCCGATTCCGTGGTGGTGAAGACGCCGGAATAGATGCCGCCGAGCACCATGACAAACAGGATGACGACGGGAACGACGCCCCCGGAGGATTTCAGCTTTTCCATGAAGGGCGTCTTTTCGCCTCTGGGTCCGAGGTTGGGATTTTGCGTGCAACGGATCACGATCAGCACGATAAACACGCAGATCATGACGATGCCCGGAATGATTCCGGACATGAACAGCTTGCCGATGCTCTGCTCGGTGATGATGCCGTACATAATGAGCGGCAGGCTCGGGGGGATGATGATCGAAAGCGGCGCGCCGCAGCAGACCGTCGCGGCGGCAAAACCGTCGTCGTACTTGTAGCGTTTCATCTCGGGCAGCGCGATCTTGGACATGATGACCGTCCCCACCATATGAGAACCGCAGATCGCGCCCAGAAGTCCCGAGGTGGCCACGGTGGCGGCCGACAGACCGCCCTTGACCGGCCCGAGCCACGCGTTGCAGGCCTTGAACAGATCCGTGCCTATGCTCGACTCGGAGATGATCATGCCCATCAGGGCAAACATCGGTATGACGGTCAGCGTATAGCTGTTGACATTCGTAAAGGGGACCTCCGCCGCCATCATAAGCGCTTGGTCCATGCCGCGCAGTACGATGAGACCCGCAAGTCCGACAACCCCCATCGCGACGCCTATCCACATGCGGAACGCGATCAGTACCACCAAGACCGCTATTGCGAGCAGACCCGTGACTTCCGGACTCATCGCGTACCCTCCTCATCGTTTTGGATTCCGTCCGAAAACGCCAGGATGGCCAGATCCGGATTTTCGTCGAAGGCGTGCAACCCCTCCGGGCGCGCGGGTTCGGTGATGCGCTCAATCACATAGGCGATGGTCGCAAGGCCGGACGAGAGGAACGAAACGCCGAGGATCCCATACATCGGCCATCTTGGCGTTTTGATCACGAAATAGGTCTCTTTGAACGCAATCGACGTTTCCACCAGCGCGATCAGCTGCCATCCGACGACCACGAAGAAGACAAAACTTATCGCGCCCATGATGATTTCAAAGGCAAGGTTGAGTTTCCTCGGGAAGCGATCCACGAGCGTGCCGACGGATATGAAGCGCTTTTCCACAAGGGCGTGCGCCATGGCGGTCATGGAAACGATCAAGAGCATCTGGCTCCATTCCGTGACGCCGGAATTGGGTTTGTTGAAAACGTAACGCATTATGACATCGGCGACCGTCATAACGGTCGTCACCATGACGGCGGCATAGCTGACGTAGACCAAAGCAAGGGTTATCATCCTTATTGTTTTGACTACCAACGACATAAACGCACAACCTTTCGGGTTTGATTTCAAAAAGCGGTGTTCACGCATTCTCAATCGATCTGTTTTGTCGGGGCCGCGGGACCGAATATCAAATCTTGGGGATTTCTATATAAGAATTGTATTTTCCGCCGGTGTAGAGCGTATGCGTGCCCTTGTTTCGCGTCTTGATCGGCGGGGTTGGAAACTCAAAGAGCTGAAGCTCTGCGGACGAGACGGTGAAGACCAAGCTTTCTCCGCTTCTCCATATCATCCCGACGGGCCACAGGATCGTCTCAATCTCGACTATCCGGTTGGGGGCGATGGGTTCTTCCGCCTTGTGTTCGTGCCGCCAGTCCCAATATTCATCGTTTTCGATCTTCCTGTGGGAAACCCTGAGGCGGCCTTGGGGCCCTTTGTAATCCACACCCAGTGAGATGGGATAATACGGCCAACCCATGGAATCTTCCTTCGTCACGTATGCGAACAGATCCATGTCGTCCCCGGCGTCGGTGCTCACGAACAGATGCATTTTGAAATAACCGCAGAGCTTCGTGTCCTTATCGAATTTGATGCGGAATCGAACCAAACCCTCGCCGGTGTCCGAAGCCTCGGCGGTATAGGTCGGCCGGCTGAAAGGAACCAAGCGTTCGTCGCGGTTTTTGGTTTCGTAGCGCACCGAGGCCTCTTCACCGACGGGGCTCTCGGACAGGCGCATATCGCGTGCGTCCAAATACAGCTTCGTGTAATCGGTCCTCGGGATGGGCCAATCGGCCTCCGGCACATCGGTTACGTCTTGGCCGGTGGGATCGAGCAGGGATATGCGAACCTTTGGCGTATCGGGCCAGCCGTTATCGATACCCTTCAGGTAATAATCGTAAAACCGCACCAGATCATCCCTGTACTTTGGCGTCTGCTGATCGAACCACTCCTGCGTGTTGTGAACCCGCAGCCATTTTTCTTTGGACCGGATCTTTTTGTACGCTCGGAATGTTCCGTAAGGATGGATGAAGCTGCAATAGCTTGCGACGATATAAGCGGGAATCTCAATGTTCTCAAAGGCAACGCGCTTTTCCTTGCTCCAATAATCGTTCATGAGCGGGTATTTTGCCAGCATTGACGGAATATCCTCAACGCTTTCGTTCAATCGCAGCGTCTTGTTGAGGGCGCCCAGGAATTCGGCGGACGGGATGCCTCCGCGGCAGATCATATCCCTGTACGTGTCGCTGACGCCTTCCCACGGAGCAATCGCCGTCAGATGCGGCGGCTTGTGCGCGGCGCCGAAATACTGGGAGATCGCCAACCATGAATTGCCGACCATGCCGACCTTTCCGTTCGACCAGCTTTGGGTTCCCAACCATTCAACGGCGTCATAGACGTCGAGGCCTTCCTGATTCCCGTAATACCAAAGGGCGCCCTCACTGTGCGTCGAACCTCCGGAATCCGCGACGGCAACGACATAACCGTTGGAAATCCAATAATCCGGCTCGGGTCCCTCAAAAGTATCCAAACCCGTGCTGTATTTCTGCTTCATTAAGGCTCTGTCTTTGTAAAGTCCGTAATTGTTGGGGGGATCGAGTTTTCCGTAAGGCGTCCAAGCCAGTATGACGGGATATTTCTTGTCGGCGTCCACAGGCATGTAAAGATCGATGTAAATGCGCAGGCCGTTCCGCAGCTTGACGGGCGTATCGCGAACGAACTTGATGTCGCAGATCGTGGGTCGGTATTCGTCCGAAACCCGATAACCCTTGGGCAGTATGCGGGTCTCGGTTTTCAATTCGGGCCATCTGTGAATGGGATTGTAGCTTCCGGTGTCAAAATCCTTTTCCGCGCCCGGGGCAAAAATAACATCGTCGAATACCGCGCATTTTTTTGAAACCAAGCCGTCAGCCATTTCGGTTTACCTCCCACACGATTCACTTCCATCCCCAAGGCCCCGCCGTTTCGCTGCGGGGCGGCTATTTACACGATACAAGATTTGTCGTCCATTGGCAAATATAATATTTGTATCGGCAAATCTGTTTATTGTATGCTGCGGCGCAAGCCATTCAAGCCATTGCTATCGAGGAATTTATCTTTTTTTATTACAGTAATGAAAAAAAAGAATAGCACAAGACGCTAAAAATGTGATAATATGATTCAAAACAGGGAGGATATGCGTATGGACCCGGTACTTTTAAGCGTTATCGCAATCGTCGCTTTTATCGTTCTTCTGGTGGCGGGTATGCACATAGGCGTGGCCTTGGCCCTGATCGGTTTTGTGGGTTACGGCATACTCAGAGGGATGCCGGCCGCGATAGGGATACTCAAGGTCGTTCCGTACAGCACGGCGGGAAGCTTCTCGTTTTCCGTCATACCGCTCTTCATACTCATGGGGCAGTTCGCCTTCTATTCCGGAATCAGCGGAGAATTGTACGATACCTGTTATAAGTGGCTCGGTCGATTCCGAGGCGGCCTCGGGGTTTCCACGATAGGGGCCTGCGCTCTGTTTTCGGCCATATGCGGATCGGCGACGGCGACGACGGCGACCATGGGCACGGTCTGTCTGCCGGAGATGACGCGTTACAATTACAAAAAAGAGCTGTCAACCGGGCTGATCTCGGCCGGCGGCACCATGGGCATACTCATACCGCCGAGCGTCGGCTTCATCATCTACGGGACGATATCCGGCGAATCCATAGGCGATATGTTTGCGGCCGGCATCGTGCCCGGCGTCCTGCTCATGCTCATATTCATGGCAACCATCGCGATCATCACGGCGCGCGACCCCGAAGCGGGTCCGGCGGGAGAACGCTTTTCCATCGGCGAAAGGATCCGGTCGCTGAAGGGTATATTGGGCTTCCTCATCCTGTTCATCATCGTGCTCGGAGGCATATTCGGCGGGCTGATAAGCCCCAGCGAGGGCGGCGCCATCGGCGCCTTCGGTTCCTTCATCATACTGATCATGCGGAAGCGGGCGAGCCTGCGGAATATCATCGCCGCGCTCAAGGATACGATAAAGACGACCGCCATGATCTTCATAATCATGATAGGCGCGACCATCTTCGGGTATTTCCTTACGGTATCCACCATGCCGCGGGCGCTCGCGAACGCCATGGTGGCCATGCATGTGCCGAGCATGTTCGTGCTTATCATCGTCCTTCTCATATTCGTCATTCTGGGCTGTTTTGTCGATTCTCTGCCGCTCACCATCATTTTGGTTCCGATATTCTGGCCCGTGCTGACGGAGATGGGCTGGAACGGTATATGGTTCGGTGTACTCATGGTGCTGTGCATGCAGATCGGGCTGATCACCCCGCCCGTGGGCATGTGCTGCTACGTCATGGCGGGGGTCGCGAAGGACGTGCCGCTCCAGAAGATATTCCGGGGCGCGCTGCCCTTCCTCGCGGCGCTTGTCGTCACTTTGGTGCTCGTCGTAGTCTTTCCGCAACTGGCGATCTACCTGCCGAGCGTGTTGAAAGGCTGAGGATGATAATCGTGTATCCATGTATGGTAGTAGTAAAAGGAGGAAACGGAAATGAAAAAGAAATTGCTTTTGACCTTGGTGGTGCTGTTCGCGCTCTCCATGACGCTTGTGGCCTGCGGCGGCGGCGGCGGCGAAGAGGCCGCTGAGGAAAGCGGCGAGGCCACGCAGGAAGAAGAAAGCGGAGGCGAAGCCTCGGCGGCGGCGCCCGAGGTGACGCTCGTACTGACGCAGCACGATCCCGACGCGAGCCTGCCCGGCCAATACTGCTTTGAATGGGCCGACCTGGTGAAAGAAAAGAGCGGCGGGCGCATCGAGGTTCAGGTCAACAACGGCGGCTCGATTGCGAAGCCCACGGAGTCGCTCGGAATGGTCAAGGAAGGCACGGTCGATCTGGCTTGGGGGCTTCAGTCCTTCTATCCCGGAGAATTCCCGCTTACGGACGGGCTTTCGCTGCCCTATCTGCCCTTCACGAGCGCGGAGCAGGCGAGTCGGACGATAATGGATATCTACGAAAACACCGATCTGCTCGCGGACGAGTATGCCGGCTATAAGGTCATACTGCTCAGGGCCAACTGCGACGCGCCCATCATAACGACGGACAAGAAGCTCAACACGGCGGCGGATCTGAGCGGTCTTACGCTGCGCGCCACGGCGGCCCCCATCGTTTCGTGGCTCGGCGCCTTCGGCGCGAACGCCCAGGGCGTTCCCATCAACGAGCTTTATTCCGTGTTGCAAAACGGCGCGATGCAGGGCGCCATAACCGACTGGCACGGCATCGACTCATTCAAGATATATGAAGTGGCGAAGGAGTACGCGGACGAAAAGGTTCAGTACAACACCTATTATTTCCTCATGAATAAGGCGAAGTACGACGGCCTTTCGGACGATCTGAAGGCGGTAATCGACGATTGCAGCGGCCAAACGGCCCTCGAACTCATGGTGGATGCTTGGGACAACCTGACGGATTCGACGAAGGCCAAGGTCAATGAAAACGGCGGAGAGATCTACACGCTTCCCGATGCGGAGCACCAAAAGCTCGTCGACGCGGCGAACGAAGCCCGCGACGCGTGGCTCGGCGACAACGGAGACAAGGGACAGCAGCTTTACGACAAGGCGCTGGAGCTCGCCCCGACTTACGAATAAACCCTGCGGAGCCAAGCGCCCTTCTCTATGCGCGGCGCTTGGCTCCGGCCTTTTTGAAGAAGACATTTGAGAAAGACAGCGGATGTGGAGGGAGCGCGGTGACAAGATTGATAAAGATCACGGACGCGATATGCGACAAATTTTCCTACGTCGCTTTAGCCGCGACCTTTTTTCTGATGTGCATGATGTCGATCCATGTAATCCTGCGAAAATTCACCTCGTCGGGCGGCATCAGCGCAAGCCTGGAGCTGACCGAGGTGAGCATGGTCGTCATCGTGTTCTGCGCGCTGGCATATCTCCAAGCCAACGACGGGCACGTGCGGGTGAGCATGTTTGCCGATCTGTTGCCGCCGCCGGCCAAGAAAATCCTGAATTTTGTGATACTGATAATAAGCGCGGTCGTGCTGTTTGTTATGGCCTACGCCGCCGCTCGGAATATAGGCACCCAGTTCGCGTCGGGCGCGCAGACACAGGTGTGGAAAATCCCGCTGTGGCCCTTCGTCGTCCTGACGGCCGTCGGCCTGCTGCTCTACGCGCTTCGCGTGTTCCTCAGCGCCGTATCGCTGTTGACGGACAAGAGGGCGCCAAAATTGAATGGAGACGATATCGATGGGCAATAACGGTATTTCGGATTTGCGCGGCGCAATCGAGTTTTTGAAAACCATACCGGGGCAGTATACGGAAAGCGCCGTGGAGGTCGATCCGGAAGGGGAGCTCGCGTCGGTTTACAAGTATCTCGGCGCCGGCGGAACGGTCAAGAGACCGACAAAGGAAGGCCCCGCTCTCCTGTACAAAAATGTTCGGGGTTTTCCGGGGCGCCCCGTACTGATAGGCCTGTTGGCTTCCAGAACGCGCGTCGGCCATCTGCTCGGCGCACGGCCCGAGCGTCTTGGCTTCCTGCTGAACGAGTGCGTTGCGAAGCCCGTGCCGCCGGTTCTCACGGAAGCCGCGCCTCTCTGCCAGGAGCTCGTGTATCGGGCGACGGACGAGGACTTTGACATCCGGAAGATCATACCGGCTTCCACGAACACGCCGATAGACGGAGGCCCCTACATCACGATGGGCATGGCCTACGCGTCGGACACGGAAACCGGCGAATCGGACATCACGATACACAGACTCTGCATCCACAACAAAGACGAGATCGCGATGTTCTTCACGCCGGGCGCGCGGCACATCGGCGCGTTCAGGGAGAAGGCGGAAAAACTCGGCAAACCGCTTCCGCTGTCCATCAGCATAGGCGTCGATCCGGCCATTGAAATCGCGGCCTGCTTCGAGCCGCCCACCACGCCCATAGGCTATGACGAGTTGGGCATCGCCGGCGCGATACGAGGCAGAGCGGTGGAATTGGCGCGATGCAAAACGGTTGACGCGAGGTGCATCGCGCACGCGGAGTACGTGATAGAGGGTGAACTGCTTCCCAACGTGTACGTCAGGGAGGATCGCGTCAAGGAGAACGGTTACGCCATGCCGGAATTCCCGGGTTACGTCGGCCCCGCCGCTCCCAAGACACCCATAATAAAGGTGAAGGCGGTGACCACGAGGAAGAACCCGATCATGCAAACCTGCATAGGACCGAGCGAGGAGCATGTGAGCATGGTCGGCATACCCACGGAAGCGAGCATACTTTCGATGGTGGAAAAGGCCATGCCCGGCAGGCTCAAGAACGTGTACGCACACTCCTCGGGCGGCGGCAAATACATGGCTGTCCTGCAGTTTGCGAAGCTTCAGCCGAGCGACGAGGGCAGACAGCGTCAGGCGGCGCTTCTCGCCTTTTCGGCCTTTGCGGAGCTCAAGCACGTGATACTGGTTGACGAGGATGTGGACCCCTTCGACTCCAACGACGTGCTGTGGGCCATGAACACGCGCTTTCAGGGGGATATCGACACGATCTTCATACCGGGCGTCAGATGCCACCCGCTCGACCCGTCGGAGCGGACGGAGTACAATCCCATGATCAGAGACACCGGCATAACATGCAAGACGATATTCGACTGCACCGTGCCGTATCGTTTGAAGGAAAAATACGTCAGAGCGCCGTTTTTGGAGTTGGATTACAGAAAATGGACGCCCGATTATTGACCATGCGGTATCAATTTTGTGTATGAAGATCATCGTGGGCATAAGCGGCGCCTCCGGCGCCATATACGGTGTCAGACTGCTTGAAGCGCTGAAAGCGCTGAAGGTGGAGACACATCTCATCATCAGTGCTTGGGGCGAGTATACGATAGCCGCGGAAACGGGCCTTGCGGTCCGGGCGGTGCGGGATCTCGCCTCTTTCTGCCACGAAGAAAAGGATATGGCGGCCTGCGTTTCGAGCGGCTCCTTTCCCATCGACGCCATGGCGGTGGCACCGTGCAGCATGAAGACCCTGGCGGGCATAGCGACCGGTTTTACGGACGATCTCATAACGCGGGCCGCCGACGTATGCCTGAAGGAGAGACGGAAGCTGATACTGCTGACGCGGGAGAGCCCGCTCAGCGTGATACACATCGAAAACATGCTGGCGGCGGCCAGGGCCGGCGCCATAGTGGCGCCCCCGGTTCCCGCCTTTTACGCAAAGCCGTCGACGATTGAGGATCTTGTCGCGCAGACGGTCGGACGCGTTCTGGATCACATGGGCCTGCCCGCGCCCAATCTCAAGAGATGGGGGCTTACGGAATATGAGCGGGCGCGGTGAAAGCCCTCGCGCGCTGCGCCTGTCCGAGGGCGAAGCGCCCCTCCGCGTCGAGCTTCTGATCTGCGCTGCGGGGGACGACGTTCAGCTGTATATAGGCGGCGGGGAGCGGTCTCACATCGGCGGCGTGGCCGTAAGTCTGCCGCGTGAAAGTCTTGACGGCTCCGGAAGGGCATCCTGCACCACGTCGGTGTACAACCTTCTCGGCCATAAAGACGACGGGCCGGCTGTGATGTTCGCGGAGGCGTTTTGCGAGAAGTTTGCGTGCGTCGCCGTCGCGTCGGCCGGCATCCATCTGGACGGCGCGAGGCCGGAGGACGTGGAAACCTTCCTGCGGCTGTCCGAAAGGCTGTTGAAAAGGGCGCTCGCGGAATGGGATGCCGCGCGGCGTGGCGGGCGGGACTGAAAGACGCGCACCGGTACGGGCGGTTTTCATGCGCGTTGCCTCTCTTCGTTGCGGCGTTTGCATACAGACAGGATTGCGAGAGGGGCTTTGTTCATGGAGATGCGCCAGATACATTGTTTCATAACGGTGGCGGAACGGCTCAGCTTTACCGACGCGGCGAAGAAGCTTCACATTGTCCAGTCGGCGGTGAGCCATAACATAGCCGAACTCGAAAAAGAACTGCAGACCAAGCTGTTTGTCAGAAACAAGCAATCCATAACGCTGACCCCGCAGGGCCTCGCGTTGCTCGACGACGCCTACAGGATCGTGGCGATGGAGAGGGACGCGGTGACGCGCGTCCTGCACATGGCGCGGGGCATCGTCGGGGATCTCAAGCTGGGCTACGTATTCGTTCCCGTCATACATCCCATGATGGACAAATTCAAGAATTTTTCCAAGAAATACCCCCAAATTTACGTAAGCTACAACTCATATACGGACATACACATTGCGAGGCAGGTTGAAAACGGCGATCTCGACATAGGCTTCGCGCGAGAGGCCACGGTGAACCGGGACCGGGCCCACTGGCGGCCGCTCTACGGCGACGCGCTTAAAATCGTCGTTCATCGGGAGCATCCCTTGGCGGGGCTTGGCTGCACGGATCTGGAGCGGTTTCGGAAGGAGCCTCTGATCCTGATGAACCGCCGGTCAAATCCGGGGCTTTACGATATGTCGATGCACCTGTACGCCATCGCCGGGTTCACGCCAAGGGTTATCGACGATATAAACGACGAGCGCACCGTGAACATGCTTGTCGAGATAGGCATGGGCATGACCATCCTGCCGGAATGTTGGCGGGAGTTCGTAAGCCCTTCGCTCAAGTTTCTGGATATCGATTGCGAGGACGCGAACCACGTGTTTGGCGTGTCGTGGAACAAGACGAACACCAACCCCTGCGCGCGCCTTTTCTTGGCCGAGCTTGGAGTGGCGCCGCCCGAGTAGGGCTTGCTTGCGTCCCGCGTCGCCTCCCGCCGCGTCTCGCCATGGCCCGCCGTCCTTCCCACCGCGTTCCTCTTCCACGAATCGTTTTTTTCGATAACACCATAAAGAATAATCATAAGCGCAAAGGCTCTCTTGTGGTCCGGACAAACGACGCCAAGGCGGCGGCGCATCGCGTGCGGCCTTTGTTTTTTTGTTCGCGCAAAGCTTGAAATCAAGCGGGTTTTGGGATGCGATTGCCGCTTTTCGCAGGCCCGGGTTCGGGTTTTCCTTCCTGTAATATATCGAAAATGTTGATAACACAATCCAAATAACACATTTTACATTTCGAGGATTCGCGTATATCATTCAAGGTGAAAAGCGGCCGGCAAGCCGCTTCAAGTCCGTCCGACAATTGAGCGCGGCCGATTGTCGAGCGACCCGCGGGTCGCCGTTTGCGGAAGCGGAATCGCCATTGTTCCGGCGTGAGGCTTTCCGGATGCAGAAAGGAGACGGTTATGGGAACACTTTCAAGGAAGACGCAGATGACGACGGGAGGGCCCTGTTATGTCTACGTAGACGAGGAAAAGAACAAGATCGTTCGCGTTACCCCAATCGATCTGACCGACGCCGACGCGGCCTCGTGGGTGATCGAGGCACGAGGGCGGAAGTTCTCGCCGCCGAGAAAGACCACCTACACACCCGTCACGGCGGGCTACAAGGCCATGGTGCATTCCTCGCGCCGCAACCTCTATCCGATGAAGCGCGTGGATTTCGATCCGCACGGCGAGCGAAACGAGGAGAAGCGCGGCGAATCCGGCTACATGCGCATCGGCTGGGATGAGGCGCTCGACATCGTGTGCGGCGAGATAGCGCGCGTAAAGCGCGAGTACGGTCCCGGCGCCATGATCATAGAGCCGAGCTCGCACCATCTGTGGGGGACCGTGGGCTACAGGCACAGCACGCTGTTCCGCTTCATGAACGCGGTGGGCATGACCTACGCGGATCACAATCCCGACAGCTGGGAGGGCTGGCACTGGGGCGCCACGCACATGTGGGGCCAGAGCTCGCGCCTCGGCAACCCGGAGCAGACGGATCTGTTTGAGGACTGCCTCAAGAACTGCGAGATGATCGTGTTCTGGTCCAGCGATCCCGAGACCAACAACGGCATATACGGGGCCTTTGAAAGCACGGTGCGCAGGCAGTGGCTCAAGGACCTCGGCGTCGAATTCGTGTTCATAGACCCGTTTTTCAATCACACGAACGCGCTGTACGGGGGAAAGTGGTTCTCGCCCCGTCTTGGCACGGACGCGGCGCTGGCGGCCGCAATCGCTTACGTGTGGCTGGACGAGGGCACATACGACAAGGAATACGTCGCGTCGCGCACCGTCGGCTTTGAGGAATGGACGGCGTACATACTCGGCAAGTCCGACGGCGTTCCGAAGACGCCCGAGTGGGCCGCCGAGGAATGCAATTTGAAGGCGCACGAGATACGCGCCCTGGCGCGCGCGTGGGCGAAGCGCAAGACGATGCTGGCGGCCGGCGGGCTGGGCGGCTGGGGCGGCGCCTGCCGCAGCCCCATCGGCATGGACTGGGCGCGCATGATGATAGCGCTGATAGCCATGCAGGGCATGGGAAAGCCGGGCATAAACATCTACAGCACGACACAGGGCGTCCCCGTGGACTCGGACTTCTATTTCCCGGGCTACGCGGACGGCGGCATATGCGGGGACGCGCAGAACTCGGCGGCGGGGGCGGTATGGGCCTACCGCATGTTTGACGGCGTGAACTCAAGGGCGCTCACATCCAACCTCAGCACGGCTGCGGGCGTGCACATACCGCGGCTCAGGATACCCGAGTGCATTATGGACGACTATGTGGAGTGGAGCGGCAGGGGTTTTGTGGGCGACTCGATAGAGCAGCAGTTCCACAGATACCACTATCCGGCCGACGGCTACGCGCGGATGCAGATACTCTACAAGTACGGCGGGCCGCACATAGGAACCATGGGCGAAACCAACCGTTACGCCCGCATGTACAGGACGAAGCGGCTGCCCTTTGTCGTCAGCCAGTCGATATGGTTTGAGGGGGAGGTTCCCTTCGCGGATGTGATTCTCCCCGCCTGCACCAACTGGGAGCGCTGGGACATAGGGGAGTGGGCCTCAAACTCGGGCTACAATCCGGATTCCCACAATCAGGCCAACCACAGGATCATCGCCTTCCAGATGAAGTGCATAGAGCCGCTCGGCGAGTCCAAATCGGATTATGACATATTCGACGCCATATGCCGGAGACTGGGCGTGGGCGGCGTGTTCTCGGAGGGCAAGACGGATCTGGAATGGGTGCGGCAGATGTTTTTCGCCTCGGATCTGCCCAAGAAGATTGCCTGGGAGGACTTTATAAAAAAGGGCTATTATGTTGTGCCCGTCGACGAAAAGGCCCCCGGCGCGCCGGCCTTCCGCTGGTTTGCGGAGGACCGAGAGCAGGATACGCGGGGCTGGATATCCCACCTGCGGCCCGGCGACACGCTTGGACTGAAGGGCTTGCAAACCCAGTCGGGCAAGATAGAGTTCGTGTCCAACAGCCTGAAGCGCTTCGGTCACTACGACACGGACGACACCGAGAGGCCGCTCATGCCGGTATACCAACATTCGTGGGAGGGCCACCACACGGAGCGCTTCAAACGCTATCCGCTCGCGGTTCTGACGCCGCATCCGCGTTTCAGTTTTCACACGATGGGCGACGGCAAGGACGCCTTCATGAACGATATAAAGGATCATAGGATCTTGGTGAACGGGTACCACTACTGGATCATGCGCATGAATCCGGAGGACGCGAGTGAGCGCGGCATAGAGGAAAACGACCTTATCAGGGCGTATAACGAGCGCGGCGAGGTGATATTCGCGGCGCAGCTGACGCAGCGCGTGCCAAAGGGAACCTGTCATTGTTACGAGTCCTCCGCAGAGTACCGGCCGCTCGGCGAGCCGGGCGCGTCGGCGGACAGAGGGGGTTGCATCAACATATTGACGCCGGGGCGCTTCCTGTCGAAGTACGCCTGCGGCATGGCCACGGAGCACGCTCTGATCGAGATTGAAAAATGGGAAGGAGGCGGCGAAGGATGAAACAAAATTACATCGTCATGGATGTGGCGCTCTGTCACGACTGCAACAACTGTTTCATAGCATGCAAGGATGAGCACGTCGACAACGATTGGGCGCCTTACACGAAGGCCATGCCTCGGCACGGGCATCGCTGGATGAACATACTGCGCCGCGAGCGCGGATCGGGCGGCCGGATAGACGCGGTCTTTCTGCCGCTGCTCTGCCAGCACTGCGAGGACGCGCCCTGCGTAAAGGCGCATCCCGACTGCGTGTCCCGCGATTCCCGCGGCGTGGTGTACATAGACATCCACAAGGCGAAGGATCGATCCGAAATCGTGGAAAGCTGCCCATACGGGGCAATATACTGGAACGAGGAGGAGTCTCTGCCTCAAAAATGCACGATGTGCGCGCACCTGCTTGACGAGGGCTGGGCAATGCCGCGTTGCGTCCACAGCTGTCCCACGGGTGCCCTGCGTTTCTACGCCGTCGAGCCCGGCGAGATGGCGCGGATCGTCGCGGAGGAAGGCCTGAGCGCTTACCGCGGTGAGCTTGGGACGAAACCGAGGGTTTATTACAAGAACCTGCATCGCTTCGTGAAGAACTTCATCGCCGGAGGCGCGTTGCGGGACGGAGACTGCTTCGAGAATGCGGAAGTCGAGCTTTCCGGAAACGGCGCGGATGCCGTGCAGCGCACGGACTGCTTCGGGGAATTCAAGTTTGACGGGCTTGACGACGGCGCGTATACGCTGCGGATAGACCAAAGGAAAACCGTCTCGGCGCACGTGAGCGGGGCCTCCGTAAACATCGGAGAGATAAGCGCCTGACGGGAAACGGCTTGCTTTTCGGCGGGCGCTAGATGGTTGAGACGCGAACGCTCCCCCCTCGGCGTTCGCGTAACTCATCGCAGCAGACCGCGACTACGTCCACAAACTGCTCGGCGCAGGGATTCTTGTTCTTCTTCCACGCGCACACCAGCTTGAAGTAGTTTTCGTAACCGAGTATCTTCGGGAATTTGACGTTTTCGGTTGCCATATGCGACATGTGTTTGGCGAGTATGGATATGCCCATCTTGCATTCGACCATCATCAGCAGATTGGTCAGGGTGTTCGATTCCATCACTATCTTGGGGAGGAAGTTCTGCTCGAGGCAGATGGTCGTGACCATGTTGCTGTCGCGGACGGACACCTTCGGATCCATGATGATAAAGGGTTCGCATTTCATGTCGTACAGTTCCACGTACTCGCAATGCGCGTAAGGGTGCTCGCCGTTTACGGCAACGCACATGTCGTCGGCGATCAGGAACTTCTTTTCAAGTCCGCCGGCATCGTCGAGCTCGCGATCCGGGAGTATCGCGACGTCAAGCTTGTCGGCATAGAACGTGTCCTGCAGCGAGGAGTAGGTGTAATCGAAGAGGTTCAGCGATATGTTTGGGTGGAGTTTCTGAAAGCGGTTTATGATCGTCGGAAGCAGCCGCGCCATGGCCGTGCCGAGGAAGCCCACTTTCACCGCGCCGTAGAAGCCTTCGGAGGCCTCCTTGGTCTTGGCGACGGCGTTGTTGAAGCGGCTGAGCAGACTGTCTATTTCGGCGTAGAAAACCTCTCCCGCCTGGGTCAGCCGGACGTCGCGCTTGTTGCGCATGAAAAGTCTGGCGCCGATGTCCTGTTCAAGCGCCATGATGGTCTTGCTCAGGTGCGGCTGCGTAAGGTGCAGCAGCTTCGATGCCTTTGTGTAGTTCAGTGTGCGGGACAGCGTGAGGAAATATTCAAGTTGATTGATTGTCATCTTATAACGAGACTCCCCTTGAACCGTAATGGCGAACGTAATGCGTTTGTCAATGAACTTGCAATCTCTTGGAATCCGTTGTTATATTACAATTTGTTATAACTGTAATAAGAAAGAGGAATTTTACAAAGAAACAACACCGTGATATCATTATTATAAACCATGCGTTTATAATTGTCACGGTTTTTTTGTGATCATTTTGTCAATCATTTTTTCTTGGAGAGAAGTGAGAATTATTCCAAATGTTACTGCTCAAAGGTTCAATCGAAACCACTCAAACGCCGCGATATTTTTGAGTGGCAACCTTCAATTTTGGCTCCGTCCACAATTGAAGCGCCAAAGGCGCACTTCAATTGTGAAGCCGGAACCCGCCGCCTGTAGAGGCGGTCACTGACAAAGTACACACGGGGACGGTTCTTTTGTGTATTGGGCAGGTTTGGCACTGTGGCCCGTGCCGGTAAATCGCGCAATTCCAACATTGTATGTGTTACACAAATGAACCGTCCCCATATGTTCTGCGCCCAATGCCGACTTTTTCAGTGGCCTCATATAAAACTATCGCTTTAATTTATACTTGCGATTGCGGTTCGCCCCGGTCGCCGCGACAACACCCTCGTCAACGAGTTGAAGCAACACGCGCCGAGCGGTTTTGCCGGTGCGCCCGATAATCTCCGCCGCTTCCGCCGCACCGATTTCGCCATTGGCGGCAAGGTACGCGAGAAGCGCGTCGCGATACCTTTTATCGGACATCTTATCGTTATCGGACATTTTGTCGGACATTTTATCGGACATCTTGTCGTTATCGGACATCTTGTCGAATATTTCAATGTCCGATAATTCCATGTCCGCCAATTCAATCGGCACACGCGTCCTAAACACGTCACCTTCGATAAGTTCAGGCTCACCGCCCGAATAAATCTTTGTGTACTTGTACAAATTCCGAACGCCGGAACCCAAT
>JAITLA010000072.1 GCA_031278145.1 Eubacteriales Family XIII. Incertae Sedis bacterium | reverse complement strand
CTACGGTTATTTCTGTGGGGAAGTCGCCGGCGCCCATCTCGTATTTCATGGTTCGGTTGTCTAGATCCATGTAGGGATGGGTGGCGATGTAGACTTCTACGTTTTGGTCATAAGACGGGGTGAGTTGGCCGGAGCCTAGTATTGTGAGAAATGAATAGGGGCCGACGTGTAGTCCGCCGGCATCTTCTGCGCGGTTTCCTTCAGGGACAGTACCCTCTAGGAATTCGTCGGCGGCTAATGCCGGCTGGGGTGATAGCGTGAAGATGAGGGACAGTAGGGCGGTGAGGGCTGATGATTTTTTCATGGCAATTCTCCTTTTTTATGAGTGATGTTAAGGTCCAATTGTTGCGTTTTGAAGAAAAATGCAGGCACTTTTCTTATTTCGCCGTCTGTTTTGTCTGCCGAAGCAGAGCTTCGGGACAAAACGGCAATACCCCCATGGTCTTGCCGCAGAGTGGTTTGTTTCGCCAATAAAAAGCTCCGTGAGGGGCTTTTTATTCGTTAAGGAGATGTCTATTTTGGTTCCGGACCATTGATTGAGTGAATAAATCAATAATCTTGGCTGCTTCGGCGCGGGTGATGGCTCCGCTCGGGTCAAACTTGCCATCTCCAACTGCCGGCATTCCCACATATACCGCTCTTCCGCCGTCCCCCCCCCTTGAACGCGCGGGCGTTTTGTAGTATCATTGTATACGGAACGCTGTGGAAAGAAACGGAGGTTGTGAGGAGGCCATGAAATATTCCTTTACGCCGAGAGGCGTATGCGCGAGCCGCATAGAGTTTGAACTCGAGGACGGCATTGTGAGAAATCTGCGCTTCACGCGCGGCTGCGACGGCAACGCCCAAGGGATCGGGCGCTTGGCGGAGGGGATGCCGGCGGCGACGCTCATCGAAAAGCTCTCGGGGACCGACTGCGGCGGGAAAGGGACTTCCTGCCCGGATCAGCTGGCTCTGGCCCTGCGCGCCGCTCTGGAAAGGCAGTAGGGCGGGGCGTCGCATGCGAAGCTTTCTGATCAAAACCTTTGTGCGGGACCCGGAGAACGTGCGCGCGCCCGAGGTGCGGCGCGGCTACGGCCGGCTGGCCGGCGTCGTGGGCCTTGGCGCGAATCTCCTGCTCTGCGCCGCGAAAACGGTTGTCGGGCTGATCTGCGGCAGCATCGCAATCGTGGCGGACGGCATCAACAACCTCTCGGACGCGGCTTCCTCCGTCGTCATGCTCGTGGGTTTCCGACTGGCCGCCGCACCGGGCGACAAAAAGCATCCCTACGGACACGCGCGCATCGAATACCTGACGGGCCTCTTCATATCCGTCCTGATCCTTCTCGTCGGCGCGAAGCTTTTGACGAGCTCGCTCGACAAGGTGCTGCATCCCGTGCCCTTGGATTTCAACCCCTTCGCGCTTATCGTGCCGGCCGCGGCCGTTCTCGTCAAGATATGGCTGGCCTTCTTCAACATCGCAATCGGCAAGGCGATAGATTCCGGCGCGCTGAAGGCCTCCGGCATCGACAGCCGAAACGATGTCGCGGCCACCTGCGCCGTGATCGCCGGAATCCTGATCGAGCGCTTTGCGGGCCTGCCCGCCGACGGCTACGCGGGTTTTCTCGTCGCCGTGTTCATCCTCGTTTCGGGCGTGCGGCTGGTGCTCGAAACCGCCGATCCGCTGCTCGGAAAGGCACCCGATCCGAAGCTGGTCGCCTCGCTCGAACAGAAGATCCTGGAATGTCCCGGCGTCATGGGGATGCACGACCTCGCGGTCCACGATTACGGCCCCGGCCGCACGCTGGCCTCGGTGCACGTCGAGGTCGATTCCCGCGACGATTTTCTGAGAAGCCATGATATCATCGATACGTTGGAGCGCGAGGCGGGGGAAGCCTTCGGTCTGTCCCTGGTCATCCACATGGACCCCGTGGACACAAAGGACCCGCTCACCGCCGAGCTGCGGACGCGGATGGAGCGGCTTTCGGAAACGATCCCGGGCGTCGTCGGCGTCCACGACCTGCGGATCGTCAAGGGTTATACGCGCACGAACATCATCTTCGACGCGGTGCTTTCCCCGGAGTGCAAGCTGCCCGAGGAAACGCTGTCCGCGCTGTTTGCGGCGGATATAAGGTCCGTCGATCCGAGCTATTCCGCCGTGATCAACTTCGATATGGACTATTCGGGCGCGGCGGACCGGGGCAAGGACGCGCCCTGACGCGGGGCCTTATCGGTTGTAGGCCGTTTCCCCGGAGTATTCCGGGTTCATCACGACGGAAAAATGGAAGATGGGACAATCGACGCGGAGCAGGCGCAAGGGGTTGTGCTTCAGGCCCGCGGGCACGAAGATCAGAGAGGATCTGTCGATCCGATGCGCTTCGCCGCCGAGGGAGAGCTCCAGCAAAGCGCCCAGCGCGTGCGGATCCTCCGGATCGCAGCCGAAAAATCCGATCATCTCGTCGTAGTCGTGGACGTGCTCCGCAAAGAGCGGATCCCTGGCAGGGACGGCCTTATACCAAGCGGTGTTCATCTGGAAGGCGCCGGGAACCGCGTTGGCGTCCACCCACAGAACGCGCGTCGCGAAGGTCTTGTAGAATTCTCGGAACGCCGGCGTGATGGCGTCGGGCTCCCGCAGATCCTGTACGATGTATTTGCCGTATTCCCCTTCGCGGTTGTGAAACATGTTCCGTTCTCCTTTTCTCCTTCGGCGCGTCATACCTTTGGCCCGCCCGCGTCCGCGAAATCGGGCGCTAGCGCAGCTTGATATGCACCTCGCGCAGCTGCGTTTCCGAAACCTCGCCCGGCGCGTCGAGAAGCAGGTTGCGCGCGTTGCCGTCGAGCGGGAAGGGGATGACCTCGCGGATGTTCGTTTCGCCCGTGAGCAGCATGACGATGCGATCCACGCCGGGCGCCATGCCCGCGTGCGGCGGCGCGCCGTAGCGGAACGCGTTGTAGAGCGCGCCGAATTTTTCCTTCACATCCTTCTCCGAATAGCCCGCTATCTCGAAGGCCTTGACCATGACGTCGGGCTTGTGGTTTCGGACCGCGCCCGAGGAGAGCTCGACGCCGTTGCAGACGATGTCGTACTGCCAGGCCAAAATCTCCGTCGGATCCTTGGAAAGGAGGGCTTCCATCTCGCCCTGCGGCATGGAAAAGGGATTGTGCGTGAAGTCGAGAAGTCCGCTTTCCTCGTTGATTTCATACATCGGAAAATCCGTGATGAAGCAGAATTCGTAACGGTCCGTCGCAAGCAGACCGAGGCGCTCCGCGAGCTCCGTGCGTATCCGGCCCGCGTACTTGGCCGCGCGCGCGGCCGGCTCGTCGCTGATGAAATAGAGCACATCCCGCGGCCGCAAGGCCGCGAGCCGCGCGATTTCCGCCCGCTGCGCATCCGTGAAAAATTTGTCTATCGGCCCCTTGTAGCGCATATCCTCGTTCACGGCGATGTAGCCGAGCCCCTTCATGCCGATGGAGAGGGCGAATTTCTCCATTGCGGAGAAGAAGGAACGGGGCCTGCTCGCCGCCTGCGGCACGACGATGCCGCGCACGGTCTTGCCCCGGAAGGGGGCGAAGTCAACGGAGGCGAAAAAGGCCGAGAGGTCCTGTATGCGCAAGGGGTTGCGCAGGTCCGGCTTGTCCGTTCCGTATCGCAGCAGGGCTTCCGCGAAGGGGATCCGCACAAAGGGCGCCTCGGAAACGATCTTATCCGAAAAGCGCTTGAAGGTCGAAACGAGGACCCGCTCCGCGACGGCGAACACGTCCTCCTGCGTCGCGAAGGCCATCTCGAAATCGAGCTGGTAAAACTCACCCGGCGAGCGGTCGAGCCGGGCGTCTTCATCGCGAAAGCAGGGCGCGATCTGGAAGTATCGGTCGAAACCCGAAACCATCAGGAGCTGCTTGAACTGCTGCGGCGCTTGGGGCAGCGCGTAGAATTTGCCTTTGTGCTTGCGGCTCGGCACAAGATAATCGCGCGCGCCCTCCGGCGAGGAGTTTGCCAGTATGGGCGTCTGTATCTCCATGAAGTCCATTTCTTCCATTTTGAGCCGCAGGAATCGGATGATTTCCGCGCGCAGCACAATGTTGTCGTGCACCTTGGGGTTTCTGAGGTCCAAAAACCGATAGCGCAGCCGCAGATCCTCGCGCGTGTCCGTCGAGGCGTCCACCTCGAAGGGCAGGCTCTGCGGGCTCTTCCCGAGGACGACGATCTCCTCCGCCTTGAGCTCCACAAGCCCGGTCGCGATGCTCGGGTTGACCGTTTCGGGGTCGCGCAGGAGCACGCGCCCGCGGACGGAAACCACGCTCTCCCGGTTCAGGCCCCGCAGCTGTTCCTCCGTCACGACCACCTGTGTCACGCCGTAGTGATCCCGCAGGTCCGCAAAGGCCACGCCGCCGTGGTTTCGTATCGTTTGGATCCAGCCGGCAAGCCGTTCCTCCCTGCCGACATCGGCGGGGACGAGCGCCGCGCAGGTCTTGGTCCTGTAGCGATTGGACAGGCCGGGCGGCGACGCTTCGTCGAAGGCTCCGAGGGCGAATTCTATCTCCGGCTGCCCCGTGTGCAGGAAGCGGCCCGCCGCAAGGTCGCGCGCCGGATTCGCGGCTTCCTCGGCCCACCTGCGCCGCAACGCGGCCAAGGGCGTCTGCGGCCGCGCTTCCTGCCGATCCGCTTCCCGCGCTTCTTCTGCCTGTGCCGGCGCCGCGTCGCGCGGATCGTCCGCGCCCGCATCCGCGCCGGCCGGGTCGGGGGCCCGCTCCGGCAAAACGCCGGAAACGCCCGCTTCCCGCAGCTTCTCCCGCAGGACGGCGTTGACCGCCCGCGGATCGGCCTGCCCCTTGAGCGATCGCATGACTTGCCCCACGAGGAAGCCGAAAGCCTTTTCCTTCCCGGCCCCGTAGTCCGCGACGGACTGCGGATGCTCGGCAACGGCCCGCTCCGCCGCGCGCCTGAGCAGGGCGTCGTC
>JAITLA010000044.1 GCA_031278145.1 Eubacteriales Family XIII. Incertae Sedis bacterium | reverse complement strand
AGCGCGATGATCGGCACGGTCTTCGCGTAATCCGTTCCGATCTCCTCGCGGATCACGCGCACGGTTTCGATGCCGTCCATCTCGGGCATCATGTGATCCATGAAGATCAGGTCGTAGCGCGGGTTTCCCGCGCGCACCAGCCGCACGGCCTCGCGCCCGCCGCTCGCGCAGTCCACGGTCAGCCCGTAGGGCAGCAGTATCCCCTTCGCGACGTCGAGATTCGTGACGACGTCGTCAACCACGAGGACGCGCGCGTAGGGCATCTGCGTCAGGATCAGGTTCTTGCTGCGCTTGTTGCGTTCGAGGTTGTAGTTGAACGACATAAGGTTTTGCATCGTGGCGCGATCCATGATCGCGTCGCCCACGAGCGTCTGCCGCATGTCGGCCGTGAAGGCGCTGCCCGCTCCGTAGACGCTCTCCACCTCTATGCATCCGCCCATCATCTCGACGAGGTTTTTGCAGATGGACAGACCGAGCCCCGTGCCCTCGATGTGGCGGTTGCTCGTCATATCGAGCTTGTTGTATTCGGTGAACAGGCGGCCGATATCCTCCTTGCGGATGCCTATGCCCGTATCGCTGACCCTGCAGATCAGCCAAAACGCGTCGCCGTCGCGCCGGCCCCTCATGGACAGCGTGACCTTGCCCTCGCGCGTGTACTTGAACGCGTTGCTCAGGAGGTTGTTCAGGATCTGCTTGATGCGCAGCTCGTCGCCGAAGAGGCGCACGGGCAGATCGTCCGCGAGCTCCAGCGAAAAATCGATGGGCTTGCTGCCGATGCGCACGATGTTCAGGCTTACGGTGTCGTTGATCATGCTGGGGAGGTCGTACTCGGCCGGCGTCATCTCAAAGCGCCCGGACTCTATCTTGGATATGTCCAGGAGGTCATTGATGATGCCCAGCAGGATGTTGCCCGAATTCTGCATCTTGGCCAGATTTTCCAGGGTGTCCGGCGGCAGATCCTTGCGCATTTCGAGCTCCCCGAGGCCGATGACGGCGTTCAGCGGCGTGCGTATCTCATGCGAAACGCCGGCCAGGAACTCGGACTTCGCCCGCATCGCGTCGGTCGCCTTCTGCTTCTCCTCGTGGTAGATGCGCATCTGAAAGATAATCACAAAGCCGATGAACAGCCCGGAGGTGAGTATGGTCTGCAGGATGTCGATGTAGCGCTGATAATCCGTCAGCACGGGGAACAGCTCGGGATGGAACGCGTTTGTCAGGTAGCAGGCGAACAGCACGGCGAGCTGGAGGAGGACGAGAAGCACGAGGGACCTGCCCCGCAGCAGCATGAAGCATAGGGTGATGCCCAGCACAAAATGAGCGGCCATGCCGCCGCTCGAACCGCCCGTTACATAAAAGAGCAAGGGAAACAGGACATCGCAGAAGGTGAAGACCGCAAGAAGGCTTCCGAGCTCGTAACGCCGGTATTTGTTGAACAGCCATGTGACGGCGACGATGATCGCCATCATCGCGAACATGATGTATATCGCGTAAGGGGACGATCCCTCGAGGATGTGCGCAAGCGTGGCGAACGCGACGGCGCAAAATCCGAAGGCGCATATGAGGTTCAGCATCCGCCCTTGCAAAGGGAGATCGTCCGAAAAGAGATAGTGGTTCAAATGTTCCTTTAGTATTCGAATCATGATATGTTACAGAGGTTGATCAAATCCTCCCACCTGTGATCAATGTCGTCCTGAATGCGCTCTATCAGATGCTCGGCGCCTTTCTCAAAGAGGTGCTTGAATCGGCCCTGCGCTCTCAGGTAATCGCTGACGGGCAGCTTTTTCTTGGGTTCGTAGTTCAGCACCCATTCGCCCTCGATCACCTCAAAGAGCGGCCACACGCAGCTTTCCACGGCGAGCTTGCAGATCTCCATCAGATCGGACTCCGCGTAGCGCCAGCCTCTGGGACAGGGCGCCAGCACGTTGAGGAAGGCCGGCCCTTCGGTGTAGATGGCCGTTTCCGCCTTTTTGTGAATGTCCTTGAAATTTCCAATAAAGGTGGTCTGCGCCACGTAGGGAATGTTGTGCGCGGCCATGATCTTGGTCAGGTTCTTCTTGAATTGGGGCTTGCCGCTCGACATGCCACCCACAACCGAGGTGGTGGTGTCCGTGTAGATCGGTGTCGAGGAAGAGCGCTGTATGCCCGTGTTCATATAGGCTTCGTTGTCGTAACAGACGTAAACCATGTCCGTGCCGCGCTCCATCGCGCCGGACAGGGATTGAAAGCCGATGTCGTAGGTGCCGCCGTCGCCGCCGAAGGTGATGAATTTGTAATTCTCCTCCAGGCGCCCCTTTCGCTTCAGCGCGGTGTACGCGGCCTCGACGCCGTTCATCGAAGCGGCCGCGTTCTCGAAGGCCGTGTGCAGGAAGGAATCGTTCCAAGAGGTGTAGGGATAGGTGCAGGTCGATACCTCGAGGCAGCTTGTGGCGGAGCAGACCACGGCCCGGTCCTCCGGGCGAAGCGCCCGCATCACGGCGCGAACGGCGACGGGGCTGCCGCAGCCGGCGCACATGCGGTGGCCGGCGACGAAGCGCTCCGGGCGGTTGGCCGCTTCTTTCAGGCTGTATGTGTTGTATGCCATATATGATTCTCCGCAAACTATTCCCTGACGCCGTGGTAGCGGCAGTCGGGCGCCTCCGCGCCCTCCGCCATGCGCGCCAGCTCGTCAAATATCTCGTAAAAATCCTCGACGCGGACATCCCGTCCGCCGAGGCCGTAGACGCAGTTGATCGTTCGGATGCCGTCGGCCTTGCCGTACAGCGCCGCGCGGACCTCTGCGCCGAGCGGTCCGCCGCAGCCCGAAAATCCGTCGCTCTTGTCCATGATGCCAAGCGCCTTGAGGCCCGAAAGGACGGGCGGAAGCTCCGCTGCGGGGAAGGGCCTGAACACGCGCAGCTTGACGAGGCCGGCCTTGACGCCGCGCTCTCGCAGGGCGTCCACGGCAACCTTGCCGGTCCCGGCGGACGAGCTCATCAGCAGGACGGCAAGCTCCGCGTCGTCCATGCGGTAGGCCTCGAGCATCGCGTATGCGCGGCCCGTCCGCGCCGTGAATTCGGCCGACACCTCCGCGATGACGCGCCGCGCGTTCTGCATGGCCTCAAACTGCTGGCGCTTTATTTCCATGTAGTACACGGATACGCTGTAGGGCCCCACGCCGAGGGGCTCCCGCGGGTTCAGCAGGTATTTCTCCGGCCTGTATTCCCCGATGAATTCCTTCACAAACGCGTCGTCCTCCGTCACGAGGTTTTCAACGGCGTGGCTCGTGATGAAGCCGTCTTGGCAGATCATGACGGGCAGCAACACGTCGGGATGCTCGGCGACGCGGTGCGCCATCAGCATGTTGTCGTAGGCCTCCTGCGCGTTTTCGCTGTAGATCTGTATCCAGCCCGCGTCCCGCGCGCCCATGGAGTCGGAATGGTCCGCGTTGATGTTGATGGGTCCCGAGAGCGCCCGATTGACGGCGGCCATGACGATGGGGAGCCGGTCGGAGGCCGCCACGTAGAGCAGCTCGTACATCAGGGCCATGCCGGCGGAGCTCGTGGCCGTCATCGCGCGGACGCCCGCCGCGCTCGCCCCTATGCAGGCCGACATCGCGCTGTGCTCGGACTCCACGGTGATGAATTCCGTATCGATGAGGCCCTCCGCCTTGAAGGCCGAAATGTACTGCGGAATCTCCGTCGACGGGGTGATGGGAAAGGCCGCCACCACATCGGGGTTGATCTGGCGGATGGCCTCGGCCACCGCCTCGTTGCCGGAGAGCCTGTCTTTTCTGCTCATATGCGCCCCCTTCAAGCCGGTCCCGGCGTCTGCATCGATATGGCGCCGAAGGGACAGGTCTTGGCGCAGATTCCGCAGCCCTTGCAGTGGTCGAAATCGAAGTCGCCGCGTTTGCCGCCCGCCACGGGTACGGAGCTGTCCGGGCATACGGGGAAGCAGAGCAGGCATTGCTTGCATTGCTCCCGCTTCCAGACGGGCGTTTCCGTGCGCCACTCGCCGGTGAGAAAGAATTCGGAGTTGCCCGCGCCGAATACCTGCGCGGCGGGGCTGAGCGTCCGCCAGCCGGCGGTGGGCGTCATGCGCTCCATCAGGTTTTTCTTCAAAGGAGAATCGCCCCCCTCCATGCCTCGCGTACCGCGTTCATGTTCCCCTCCACGACCTCGGGTTTTGCCGAGAATTTGTGCGCGAAGGATTCCCGCATATTGTCCAGAAAGGCCTTCTCGTCCATGATGCCCGCGATGCGGACGACGGCGGCGAGAAGCGGCGTGTTGGGCAGATTCCTGCCGATGCAGCGAAGCGAGATGTCCCGTGCGTCTATGGCGTAGACCGCGCCCGCGCAGTCCGCGAACAGCTTGCGAAGGCTTTCGGGCTTTTGCGCCGTGTTGATTACGACGGAACCGTTGCTCTTGAGGCCGGCCGTCACATCGACGGATTCCGCCAGGCTCTCGTCCACCAGCACGACGATATCCGGAAAATATATATTGGAATGTATGCGGATGGGCTTGTCGTCCAGCCGGTTGTAAGCCGTTATGGGCGCGCCCATGCGCTCCGGGCCGTACTCGGGGAAGCCCTGTACGTACATGCCCGTGGAAAACGCGACGTCTGCGAGGAGCAGCGCCGCGGTCTTCGCGCCTTGGCCGCCGCGACCGTGCCAGCGAATCTCGATCATCGAATCCCCCCGGAACAAGCGCGCGCTTGCGCGCTTCAAAGCTGCGCGGACGAAATCGGCGCGGGAAATCGCGGGCCCCCTGCGGCAAGGCCCCGAAAAAGAGAATTTTACCCCTTATGCCGATTGATACTATTATAGTAAAAAGTGGCGGCGGGGACAAGCTTTTTTTTCGCGCGGCGCCATGAAAACGCGAAATATTTGTGTACATGCGAAAATCCCTGTGATATGATAATATCCAAAAGTCGCGGTTTTCGTGAAAGGAGGTGTGCGGCGTCTTGCGAGGGCGCCGCGAAGGGCGTTATGAAATATACGATTTCAGTGGTTATGGAGAACAAGCCGGGCGTATTGTCCCGCATTTCGGTACTGCTCGCGCGCAGGGGCTTCAACATAGACAGCATCACGGCGGGCCCCACGAGCAACCACGACATCACGCGCATGACGGTCGTCGTCGAGGGCGACGAGTACGTGGCCGAGGAGGCGGTGAAGCAGTTGGAAAAGCTCATGGACGTCGTGCACGTGAAGCGCCTCGACGATCTCAATGCGACGAGAAGGGAGCTCATTCTCATCAAGCTTCGCCTGTCCAAGGAGCAGCGCGGCGAGATCATAGACCTCGCCAAGATCATGGACTGCGAGATCGTGGACATTTCGCCCACGACGCTCATGCTGGAGCACAGCGACCGGCCGGAAAAGATAGACCTTCTCGTGGAGCTGCTGACGGGCTACGAGATTGCGGCGATGGCGCGAGGGGGCGCGATTGCCTTGCAAAAGGGCGAGGAAACGGACTGAAGAGGACAATGGGGGAAAGGACAAAAGGGGAAAGGATATGACGGACATACGGAAGGGTTCCTGCATTATCGGCCAATCCGGCGGCCCCACGGCGGTCATCAACGCGAGCGTGCTGGGCTGCGTCGAGGCGGCTTTGCAATCGGAGCGCGTCACCGGGGTGTACGGCGCGGCCTACGGCATCACGGGCGTGCTCGACGACAAGCTCTACGATCTGCGGCGCGAGGACCCGGCGGAGCTCGCGCGCATCAAGCACACGCCTTCCGCCGTGTTGGGCTCCTGCCGCTACAAGCTCGCCGATTTCATGACGGACGACGCGGATTACAGGCGCCTGCTGGAGGTGTTCGGAAAATATGACGTGCGGTATTTCTTCTATGCCGGCGGCAACGATTCCATGGACACCTGCAGCAAGATCAGCGCGTTTTTGACGCAAAACGATTACGCGTGCAAGGTTATCGGCATACCCAAGACCATAGACAACGATTTGGCGCTGACGGACCATTGCCCCGGCTACGGCAGCGCGGCCAAATACGTGGCCACCACCTGCATGGAGGTGAGCCTGGACGCCAAGGTGTACAACAAGGGCTCCGTGACCGTGCTGGAGATTATGGGGCGCAACACGGGCTGGCTGACCGCGGCCTCCGCGCTGGCCTGCGACGGGGGGCTCGGGCCCGATCTGATATACCTGCCCGAGATCCCCTTCGACCTCGCGGATTTCATCGCGGATGTCGCGCGGGTGCGCGAGAAGAAGCGCGATGTCGTGATCGCGGTTTCGGAGGGCGTTCGCGACAAGAACGGCGACTATATCTCGTCGTATTTCTCGGACATGAGCAGGGACAAGGACGTTTTCGGCCACGCACAGATGGGTGGGCTCGCCGTGAGCCTCGCGAATTTCGCGCACACGCGGATCAACGTCAAGGCGCGGGGCATCGAGCTTTCCCTCCTGCAGCGCTGCGCCGCCCACGTCGCGTCGGCCGCGGACATCGAGGAGGCGTACATGGCGGGGCGCGCGGCCTTTGAAGCGGCCGAGGCCGGCATCGGCGACAAGATGGTCGCCTTCGCGCGGGCCGAGGGTCCCGTGTACGGCTGCGCAACGACGCTCGTGGATCTCGCGGATGTGGCCAACGCGGAGAAGAAGGTGCCGCGCGCGTGGATCAACGCGGCGGGCAACGGGCTGCTGCGGCCCTTTGTCGACTACGCCCTGCCGCTGATCCGCGGCGAAACGGCGCTCGAAACGGAAAACGGCCTGCCGCGCTTCGCCAGGCTGAAAAAGCTTCCGGCCCGCGACGCCTGACGGGAGGCCTGACGGGAGGCAAAAAAAACTTGCGATCCACGCGTCCGATGCATTATAATTGAACAGGCGGCGCGAGCGTCCCGCTCCGCCGCAGCAAGCCCCCGTAGCTCAGAGGATAGAGCGTCGGTTTCCTAAACCGTGCGTCGGATGTTCGAATCATCTCGGGGGCGCCAACAAAGAGCCTGGAAAAATCAAGGCTCTTTCTTTTTTTGCAATACATAAATTGTTTGATATTGTCAAAAACTCGTTGATTTTATTAGAGCCTGTTGATACTAATTCAACCAAATAGCAACAAAGGCAAATTGAGCAAAAGCCAGGAACATGAAATCCAGTTTGTCATAGCGTGTGCAGACCCTGCGAAATTCT
>JAITLA010000017.1 GCA_031278145.1 Eubacteriales Family XIII. Incertae Sedis bacterium | reverse complement strand
TTACATAAACATTGAAAAAAGAGGAGTTCGGATGAACGCGGTAATCTACGCCGGATACAGCCCCGGCCCGAACCAAACGGAACAATCCATCGAAGGGCAGATGCTCGCTTGCCGGGACTAAGAGAATGGCGGAGTATTACAGCGAAGTGAGCGAAGCACCCGTTCGCTGCGCTCCGGGCATAAATGAGCGGAGGAGCGGAACGAAGTTCCGCGTTGAACCCATTTTGCGTAATAAAAACACCTGCCCAAAAATCTCGGCAATCTGCGCTATTATGAACCATTCTTCACCAATTTTACAGGATATCAGGCGCCGGTTTCGATGAAGACAAACAGCGGCGACTGCGAGATGTTTTTGCCGCGCGTACAGACGCCGGCGCGAAATGCCTCTTGAGCAATTCCGATACGCCTTTTATCCGTGGGCTTTACGGCGACAATCGTTTTGAAATCATTGCGATAAGGGCGAAACGCGCCATCAACTCCGTCAGCGCGGAGCGCAGTGAGACAGACGAAGTGCTTATCAAAAATTGAAAGCAGGCGATGTGGCCGACAATCCGGCCGCAACCGCCCGCCTCCGCGCAACGAAGCCCTGCGCCTTGCACAGCCGCCGCAACGCGCGGCGAAAGCTTCCCGATGCGCCTCTTGCGCATCCGCTTCAGATGCGGAATATCTCGTCGATCAAGCCCTCGCCGAGCGCAAGCGCCTCCGTGTCGAATACCGCGAGATACACATCCAAATCCCGCTCCCGGCCATCGAGGAAATCCCGAACGGCCGTGACGGCCACGCGCAAGGCTTCCGCCTTCGGATAGCCGTAGATGCCGCTCGATATCAGCGGAAACGCAACGCTCTCGCAGTTCTTCTCCGCAGCGCGCTCCAGGCTGTTCAGATAGCACGCGCGCAGCTGTGCCGCCTCGCCGTGCGCCCCGCCCCGGTAGACGGGTCCCGCCGTATGGATGATGTATCGCGCGGGAAGCCCGAAACCCGGCGTGACAACCGCCTCGCCCGTCCCTATCGGCGCAAGCTTGTCGCAGGCGGCTTCGAGCGCGGACGCGCCCGCCGCTTTGAATATGGCGCCGCACACGCCGCCGCCCATGCGGAGCGCGGTGTTCGCGGCATTGACAATCGCATCGACCCGCATCGTCGTGATGTCCTGTCGGACGACGGAAAACGGCATGCTCGGCCTCCTTTCGCGCCGCCCCGCTCACGCGGAGGCGGAATGCCGTGTGGCATGTTTAAGCCGGCGGCAATTCGCCGCTTATTGTACGAACCTTATCGATAAAACGCGGAAGCTCGATGAGAATACTCCGGACGATGACTTTCCCATTTGTTCCTCCGCAATGGCAAAGATATCCGTGGGATTGAAATTTTCACCGCCGTAAACAAGCAAATCGATATCCGATCCCGGATCTGCCCGTTCTTTTGCATAAGAACCGAAAAGCAATGCGTTCTGCGCGTTATAGCGTCGCAGAATCGGTAAAATAACGCTTTGCGGCTGTTTCAGAGAAAAAACCGCTCGTTCCATTCCACACACCCACTTTCTCGCCTTCTCTCACCCACAAGTATATCATATGCAAGCAAAGGACGCCATACCATCGGCGTTTGAACGACGGCGTCAGTCCCCCGCCTCTACAGGCGGCGGGTTTTCATATGGCGATCCGCCTTTTCTTTTCGCGGCCGAACCGGTATAATGGTTGCAGCCGGAAAACGCATCCGGCTTCCAAACGCAACGGGCCGTTCCCGCTTCGGCGGCGGTGCAAAGGAAGGAGCCACCTTGGATCAACCGAAGGTATTTGAAATAGGACCCATTCGTCCGCCGAGCGAAGCCGGAAGCCTCCTGCTCCGCGTGACAAAGGGCTGCACGTGGAACAAGTGCAAATTTTGCGCTCTTTACCGAAAAACGGACTTTCGCGCTTATCCGACGGAGGAGCTTCTGCGCACGATTGACCGGATCGTTTATTATCGGGACCGAATTGAAGCCCGCCGGGGACCCGGCGGCGCTTATGATTACGAGGCGATCTCCCGGGATATGGAGCCGCACGCGCCCGAGGAGCAAGAGTGCTATTACATGGTCCTCAATTGGCTTGCCAACGGGGGCCGGTCCGCTTTTTTGCAGGACGGCAACACCATGGCCCTCTCGCCGGGCAGACTGGTGAAAATCCTGCGGTATTTGAAAGAAAGCCTGCCCGAAATCCAAAGGATCACCTCCTACGGGCGGGCGGAAAGTCTGGCCAAAATCTCCGTGGAGCAATATCTCGAGCTGAAGGCCGCGGGGCTCTCCCGCATACATTCCGGGTTTGAATCGGGCTCCGACGAGGTCCTTGCGCTGATTCAAAAGGGCGTCACGGCCCGGCAGGAGATCTTGGCGGGGCAAAACGTCAAAAAGGCCGGCATCGAGTTTTCCGTCTATTTCATGCCGGGCATAGGCGGAAAAGCGCTTTCCGAAAAAAACGCGGTGGAAACGGCCGATGTAATCAATCAAATCAACCCGGACTTTGTAAGGCTGCGAACGACCGTCATCAACCGGGGCACCGACCTGTGGAAGGAAGCGGAGGCGGGGAACTACCGGCCGTGCACCGATATGGAAAAACTGCTCGAAATCCGCCTTTTGATTTCCGAGATCACGCGCTGCGACGGCTGTCTTGCCGGCGATCACATCATCAATCTGCTCCAGCACGTGTCGGGGCGCCTGGACAGGGACAAAACCCGAATGCTGGCCGCGATTGACGACTTCCTGCGCTTGCCCCGCCGGGAGCAAAGGCGCTTTCAGCTGGCAAGGAGAGCCGGCATGGTTGTGCGGCCGCAGGACCTTCAAGGCCTGGATCCCGACGAAGCGGCCCGCATCGACGCGGTATGCGCCTCCGTGACCGAGCCCGACGAGTGGGAGGAATTGTTGAATCGATATCTGCGGCGATATATCTGAGGGCCGAAAGACCGGAGCCAAAATCGAACAGGGATTGCTTTACGTGACGGCATTGTCGATAAACGAAAGGAAACGCCGATGAAAACCTACCGAAAGGAATTGCATTTTCGCACCAAAACGCGCCGCGCCTACATCAACATCACGCCGCAGACGGAGGCCGCGCTCGCCGAAAGCGGAATCCGCGAGGGACTGTGCCTCGTGAACGCGATGCATATCACCGCGAGCGTATTCATCAACGACGACGAGAGTGGTCTGCACCGCGACTTCGAACGCTGGCTGGAAACGCTCGCGCCCGAGAAGCCCCATGATCGATACGACCACAACGGGTACGAGGACAACGCCGACGCGCATCTGAAACGCAGCCTGATGGGGCGCGAGGTCGTCGTCGCCGTCACGAACGGCAAGCTCGATTTCGGAACGTGGGAGCGGATATTCTACGGCGAGTTCGATGGCATGCGCGACAAGCGCGTGCTCGTGAAGATCATCGGAGAGTGACTGCGTATGCCCCAACCCATCCGCCGGGCGCGGCCGGGCGGCGATGCGCGCCGTCCCCGAATCGGGCCGTTTCGGCAAATTCACCGAGATGGTTCTCCATCGTTTTTCAGGTGTCTTTTTCTTTTTGTGAAGTCGATGATTTTACCGCCTCCTGAACCGCACCGAGTTTTGTGGAGAGTTTCGGAACTTGGTTTTTCGAGAGTTTTCTTGGGTCAATGCCCCCGGTATACCATATATTTTCAATTTCCGCCGGTGACATGTGATTATTCCGTTCACTGATGCGTTTCGTGTTGTACCAATGCACCCACCTTGCCGTCGCGAGGTTAAGTTCCCCGTCGCTTTTCCAAGGCCCGTGTTTCTTTTTGTATGTGCCGTTGACGCTCTTGCGAGTGCGTTGTCGTATGAGTCGCCGACGGAGCCCATAGACGCCCTTACCCCGTGGAGCGCAAGCGATTCCGCAAAGTTGTCCGACGTGTATTGGCTGTCTTTGTCATTGTGATGCATAAGATTCGAAAAATCATCCCGCCCTTCTTTCATTCGAGAGAACACCGCCATCCGAAACGCCGCCGCGACCATATTCCGATTCATCCTCGTCGATACGCGATAACCCACTATGCGCCTTGCGAATACGTCCACCGCCAACGCCGTGTGACACCAACCCGTCCGGGTCGAAACATAAGTGAAGTCC
>JAITLA010000010.1 GCA_031278145.1 Eubacteriales Family XIII. Incertae Sedis bacterium | reverse complement strand
AGTTAAAAGGTCTTCTTAATTATATGACATTTCGCGTTCGTTCTCAATCGTTTTTTTGAAGCCCGCGCGCCGCGCGACATCTTATGGTTACAGCCCGGAGCAAATGGTTGGAAGGTGCCACTCGCCAACTCCCCGGCTTCATACAGCGGGGAATACTTGATTTCCGGCGGCGATGCCGCGGAAACCGCTTGCGGGCATACGGCGAAAAACAGCAGGAGAAACAACGCCGCCGCGGGTACTATCATACACAATGGACGACCGAGCTTGTTCATGGGACATCCTCCTTTCAAATTCAACTCCAAAGTACACACGGGGACGGTTCTTTTGTGTATTGGGCAGGTTTGGCACTGTGGCCCGTGCCGGTAAATCGCACAATTCCAACATTGTATGTATTACACAAATGAACCGTCCCCATGTGTTCTGCGCCCAATGCCGACTTTTTCAGTGGCCTCGGCACGGCAAGGCGGGCACGGGATAAAACCATACCCCATTTTTGTACCCCAATGGATTGATTTTTGCCGGGGCACAGCGTTGTTTTTCTCAAAAGCCGGACAGACAACGAAACCCCGTATCCGTTGCGAATACAGGGTTTTGCTGTGGTTCTCATTTCGCGGAATTGGTGGGGACAACAGGATTCGAACCTGTGACCTCATGGTTGTGATCCATGCGCTCTAACCAACTGAGCTATGCCCCCGCATGCCCGCGCGGCACCGCGAAAGGAAGGCGGGACGCTCGCGCGCTCGGCGAAGGAAACGATCCGTTCGGCATTGCGGTGTTTTCGAATAACGGCGCTGTGGTGGGGACAACGGGACTCGAACCTGTGACCTCTTGCTTGTCGAGCAAGCGCTCTAACCAACTGAGCTATGCCCCCGCGTTACTTTTCCATAATAGCGCATGTCGGATGGATTGTCAATCATTTTGTAAGCAAAACGGCAAACGGCCAAAGCCAACGGTTACCGGCCCACGGCGGCGCGAAGCGCAGCCATGGGGCCGGTAACCGCCAACGGCCAAAGCCGGCGCGCGGCGCAACAATCCCTGCGAGAGATCCCGCATTCCGTCATTGCAAGGAGCGGACATCCGCCTTGTCAGCGGATCCAATTCACCTTGTTCGTCAAAATGCGCAGCGGATTCCGCTTGATTCGCGCGGCCTCGCGGAGCAGGGTGTCCCGCTTGTTGCTCTGCGGCTTTAGGATCACGATATCCATGAGCGAGGACAGGATGCGCGCGCAGTCCTCCCTCGCGGCGCAGAGGCCGCTCGCAAGGAGCTCGTCCTCGCCGATTGCCAGATCCTCCGGCGTGAGCGGCTCGCCCTTGGCCCTGATCTCCTCGAGGATGTACAGCCTGTTCTCCACCTTCAGATCGCGGCGGTCGAAGATCTTTTTCTCCTGCCGCGCGACCCTGTCTATGAAGTAATAATCGTCGAAGCCGCAGCGCTTGATGAAGCGCTTGAGCTCGATCTTCGTGTTCAGGAAGTAGATCCCGTCGGTGTGGCGCAGGGTTTTCAGGAGCTTCGTTTCCGTTTCCGCGTCGAAGCGCAGGGCGCGCACGGCGGCCTCCATCGCCTTCCGGTCAAACCTGCGGAACAGCAGCGCCCAGCGATACGCCGTTTCGGGGCGCGCCAGCTCCAGCTTCTCGACGAGCGTCAGAAACTCCGCGCGCACGCCGCCGCGCGCGTTCTCCCAAACGCCGGGCCCCAGGATGTGGGGAAGCAGCCCCGCGTCCGTCGCAAGCGCAAGTCCGCGGGCGCCGTGCGGCGGGGCGAGGATCGCCGTCATCTCCTCGCGGAGCAGCGATTTGGCCGGTGCCGGCCCAAAGGCCGTCCGCAGCGCCCGCATGAGATCCCCCGCCACTTCGCAGTCGAGCGTCCTTGCGAGCCTTATCGTCCCCAGCGCGGCTGCGGCGCCGAGCGCCGCAGCCGTTTCCCCGTCCCGCGTCAAACGGCCGTCGCGCAGGGTGAGCGCGTCGAAGGCGTCCGTCGCGTGCGCGTATCCGCTTTCGATCAGGTCCCGCACCGCTTTTGCCGTCTTCTCGTCCATGAGGAAGGCTTAGGCTTCCGCGGCCCGCAGCGCCGTTTCCTTATCGATCCGCCTGTTCTCGAGCACGACCTTGTACTCCTCCTCCGTCATCCGCTCCATCGAGATCCCCGTGAAGCCGTAGAATATCGAAACGAGCGGGTTGATCAGATTGAGGAAGGCAAAGGGCGCGTACTGCATGGTCGGCACACCGAGGAAATTGCTCATTGTCGCCCCGCAGGTATTCCACGGAACGAGCGGCGAGGTGAGCGTGCCCGAATCCTCGAGGCACCTGGAGAGGTTCTTGTTCTTCAGGCGCATATCCTCGAAGGCCTCCCTGTACATCCTGCCCGTGAGGATGATCGACAGATACTGGTCGGAGGCGATGACGTTCATGACGATACAGGAAAACACGGTGACGGTGACGAGCGCGCCCACGTTCCGCGCGAGCTTCAGCATGGCCTCGGCCAAGGACGCCAGCATGCCCGAAGAATCCATGACGCCGCCGAACATCATGGCGCATATGATCAGGTTGACGGTCCACATCATGGAATCCATGCCACCCCTGCTCAGGAGATCGTCGATGTCCACGTTGCCGGTCGCCGATTCATAGCCGTAATGCAGGAGCCCAAACCAATCCGAAAGGGGAACGCCTTGGAAGATCATTCCCATGATGACGCCGAGGATCGCGCCGCCCAGCATGCCGGGGATCGCCGGCGTTTTCAGCGCGACCATCACGATGACCAGCACCGGCGGAACGAGCAGCAAGGGATTGATGTTGAACGCGTTCGCGAGCGAGGCCTGCAGCTCCGCCACGGCGGACAGATCCATGCCGCTGCCGATCCGGCTGACGCCCATGAGGCCGTAGATCACGAGCGCGAAGACGAGCGAAGGCGTGACGGTCCATATCATGTGACGGATATGCTCGAAGAGATTCGAGCCGGCGACGGCCGGCGCCATGTTCGTCGTATCCGACAGCGGCGACATCTTGTCGCCGAAATAGGCGCCCGACACGATGGAGCCCGCGACCATGGCCGGGTTCAGGCCGAGGCCCATGCCGATGCCGACCAAGGCGATGCCTATCGTGCCCGCCGTCGTCCACGAGGAGCCCGTGGACAGCGAAACGATGGCGCAGATGATGCAGCTGGACACGAGGAAGATGGCCGGATTCAGTATCATAAGTCCGTAGTAGATCATGGCCGGAACGATGCCCGCGGCAATCCACGAGCCGATCAGCATTCCGACGACCATGAGGATAAGACAGGCCTGCATGGCCCTCGATATGCCCGCGATAATACCATTTTCAAGAAACTTCCATCTGTAGCCGTTCCGCACCGCGACGAACGCGGCGATGGCGGCCGCGAGGATCAGCGGTATGTGCAGCTCCCCGTAACCGCAGTACAGCGGCGAAGTTTCCTGTCCGGAGAAAAAGAGTTTGTGAAAAATGTTGAGCGCGTAACAGAACAGCAGAATCGTGACGAGCATGACAAGACCCACCTGCCACATGGGTATCTTCCTACCCATATGTACCTCCTTTCAAACCTCTAAAAAATATCCCCAAACAGCCCTTTGAAGGCGTGCGTGGACGCCTCCGACTTGAAAACTCCGTTTTCAAGACACACTAAGCATATACCATATTTTTGCGGCTGTCAATGCTTTTTGCGTTTTGCGCCGCGCATCGCGCCTTGCGGCCTTGCAAATATCTTTGATATTTCAATGTTTGTGAGGCCTCAAAGAATTGTTAAGCGATTAACAAAATTTATCATGCCGTGAAACATCCATACCATGCAAGAAATGTATTGCACAATCCGCCTCCTCGCCTTCCCTCGCTCTCAGATCACGCCGGCGGCGGAAAGCGCGGCTTCCGTCGCGGCGGTGACGGCCCGCTTGACGGCGGGCATCCCGTAGGGATTCTTGCAGCCGTATTCGGCCTCGCAGAGCGCGTCCGCGTCTATGATGCCTATCGCGGCCTTGCGCTTCGGCTTCAGATAATCGTAGAGCTCCCGCTTGTTCACGCCCTTTCCGAATTTGTTGATCACGTAGAGCACGCTGTGCGACGCGGCCTCGAGCTCCTTGATCGCGGACAGGCGCCTGTGCCCGCCGAGCAGCTTCGACGGCGCGGGATCGACCGCGAGAACGATCAGCGCCATGTCGCGCAGCAGCTTCTTCAGACAGTCGAGCCGATCCGCCTCGTCCGTATGGCCGAATCCGAGCCGCGCGGAGAAGTCGCACAGGATCACATCGCCCGCCACACCGCCGATCAGCGCGGTCATCTGCTGCGGATCGAGCGTGATCGCGTGCTCGGACGGGAGCCTGAGCGCCCAGTTGATGCCCTCGTCCATATTGACGACGCCGTTGACGCCGCGTCCCTCCGCCATGCGCTTGTAACAGGAGATGTACTCCCTGTCCGCGAATCTGCGATCCGCGCCGATGAAATCATAATTCCAGCCGCAGATCCCCTCGTCCCCGTCGCTCAGTTCGAGCACGGTCGGCATTTGCGTCCTCAGATTCGCGATGTAACGGGCCATCGAAAGGGTGAGCAGCGAAACGCCCGCGCCCGCCGAGAGGCCCACGACGCCGATCCGCGCCCGCGGCCGCGCGACAAAGCCGGCGGGATTCTCGTCGTCCTCCCGCAGCAGCACGCGATTGAATATCGGACGAATGCTCATAAAAACCCTCCATTCCGCCGCCGCGTGGACGGCATACATTCTTTGATGGAATCACCTTGCAATGAAAATATTAAGCCACTCCCTCTTGATTTTCAACCGGAAACAGGCGTATAATAATATCGCTGTTACCGCGCCGGGCTTCGCTTGGCGCCCCGTCCGGCTGCCCTGCCTTTTGGCGCCTTCGCCGCCATGAGAACAGCATAGCATACTTTTTGTATCAAATCAACATATTTTATATAAAATGTAAAAGGAGCGCGTTTTATGATCTCGCCGAAACAGATAACCCGCATTGCAGCATTTTTCATATGCGCCTTGAGCGCCCTTCCGGTCGCCGCGACGGCGTCCCCGGTCTTGCGCGCGGTCCTCGCCGCGGATGCGGTGTTTGCCGAAAGCGGGCCGGAGGAAGCGCTGCCGCCCGTCACGCTGCGGATTGACGAGCGATCCATCGCCACCGACGTCGCGCCCGTGATCGTCGAGGGCCGAACGCTCGTCCCGGCCCGCGCCGTCTTTGAATCGCTCGGAGGCGCCGTATCCTGGGACGATTCGGGCTATCCCGTCCAGCTGGTTTCCGTTTCCTTCCACGACGCCATTGTGAACCTCACCATAGGCGCCGCGACGGCCCTCGTGAACGGCGCGGAATCCCGGCTCGACGTTCCGGCGCAGATCGTGAACGACAGGACGCTCATACCCGTCCGCTTCGTGTCCGAATCGCTTGGCTTCGTCGTGCGCTGGGACGAGGACGGCCGCATCGTGGACATCTACAGCCCGGACTACGACATTCCCCCCGTCACGGTCGCAATCGAAGCCGTTGACGTGACGGTTTCCGACGCGGGCACGCGCGTGAGCCTGCGCTTCACGGAATTCGTGCCCGCGCAGCTCGCGGATCCGAATCCGCCCGCGCCCGGACGCTTCTCCGTCGGCTTTCCGTACACGAACCTGCTCGTGCCGCTGAACAATTTGGAATGGCACAGGGAACTGTCCATCCTGCGCGGCGTCCTCAGCGAACCGGAGTGGGCGGCGCCCGCCGACGAGCGGGCCGAAGCGCAGGCGGATCCGTTGCCCGATGCGCAGCCCGCGCAGACGGATCCGCAAGCCGAACAAGCCCCCGCGTTCGGTGCGGCGGGCGAGCTGTGGTTCACCTTCGAGCTCCTGGAGGACGCGACGCCGGCGCTGTCCGGCGACCCGGACGGGCATACGCTCCACCTCGACTTCCCCAAGCCGCAGACCCCCTTCGACCCTTGGGCGGACGGCAGGGCGGTCGTGATCCTCGATCCCGGCCACGGCGCGGAAACCATCGGCAAACGCAGCCCCGACGGCAGCGTGCTCGAATACGCGTTCAACCGCGATATGGCGGCCCGCGTGAAGGCGCATCTCGAACGCCATGGCGTGGAAACAATCCTGACCGTCACGGACGACACCGATCCGTCGCTCGAGGATCGCTGCAAGCTCGCCAACGCCACCGGCGCGGACGCCTTCGTGAGCCTGCACGCCAACGCCAACGGCGACGGCAAAAGCTGGACAAAGCCGAACGGATGGGAGATCTACACCTACAAGAAAGGCAGCTTCTCAGAGCAACTCGCCAACGCGATCCACGACGAAACCATCCCCGCGAGCGGCCTCACGGACCGGGGCGTCAAGGACGAGCGCTACTACGTGATCCGCAACGTCAACATGCCCGCGGTGCTGATAGAACACGGCTTCTACACAAACCAAACCGAGATCGAGCTGCTCAAGTCGCCGGAATTCCGCGAGCGCCTGGCCGTCATGGACGCAAAGGGCATATTGCGCTTCCTTGGCGTGGGGTGGGTGGATGCGGAAGCCACAGCCGCAGCCGAAGTCCCTTCCATGTAATACAATATAATGCAATAAAATTTTTTCGCCGGCGTTCTTGACTTTCCGCCGCAGCGATAGTAATATTAATAGTAGGAAGTATACATTGCCACGGGGGCGCTAATCCGTATTTCGTCGACGCCGTTTTCCACGCGGCGCCGCTCCTTGCGCTCTTGGATGTAAGAGAGGGGGCGACCGATCATGGCGCTTGTAATCAATCACAACATCTCGGCCTTAAACGCCTACAACCAACATACGATCAATCAGGGCAACACATCCCTTTCCCTGCGCAAGCTGTCCTCCGGCCTGAAGATCAACACAGCCGCGGACAGCGCGGCTCTGCTCGCCATCTCGGAGAAGCTGCGAAGCCAAACGGGGGGCCTTTCCAAGGCCATCTCGAACGCGAGCGGCGGGCGCAACCTCGTGCAGACGGCCGAAGGCGCTCTGGATCAGACGCACAGCGCCCTGCAGCGCATGCGCGAGCTGGCCGTGCAGGCCGCCAACGGCACCAACACCGCCTTCGACAGGCAGCAGCTGCAGGGGGAGGCCTCGCAGCTGATCGGCGAGATCAACCGGATCTCCCGCGACACGGAATTCAACACGATGAAGCTGCTCAACGGCAGCTACGAAAAGAGCTTCTCCACCGATCCCGGCAGCCTTTTCGGCGCAAACGCGCAGATCGATCCCGACAGCGACTTCGCGGCCGGCGATTACAACATACGCCTTTTGGGCGCGGACGCGGCGAACGCGGCGACAAGCGTCACGGACAACAGCAACGTGATCGGCGGCGGCGCCTTCAATCAGAATGACATCACGGTGCAAAACGGCGCGGCCTTCGGCACCTACGAGCTGCGTGTCGCGGACAACGGCGACGGCACCTACACGGGGACGCTGACGAACCCCGCCGGCGAATCGCAGGACGCCGTATTCTCCCTTGCGGGATCGGGCGGCGCGTCGACCACGGCGAATTTCGACGATCTGCGCCTCGATTTCGGCGGCGTGACGCAGCTGAACGAGGGCGCCCTCAACATCGAGGTTTCCGGCAATCTGCGATTCACGCTTACGAACACGGACACGGGCGAGCGGTCCGCCTACACGCTCAACGGCTATACGGGCGGCACGGCGGAGCTCGGCGGGCTCAGGCTCACGGGCGGCATCGCGACGCAGCCTGACAACGCGGCCGGTGAAAACATCGGCGTCGCCTCGGCCGGCGAAGCCCTCACGCTCCACGTGGGCGCGAACCAAGGCCAGAACGTGCGCGTATCGCTCTCCGACAGTTCGAGCACCGCACTCGGCATCAACAAGATCGATTTGACCACCCAGGCGGGCGCGGACGCCGCCATCGGCGTCATAGACGAGGCGATAGGCAAGGTATCCTCGGAGCGCGCGAGAATGGGCGCCGTGACCAACCGCTTGGATCATACCATCCGCAGCCTCTCGACCACCGAGGAAAACATGACCGCCTCCGAGTCCCGCATACGCGACGCGGACATGGCCAAGGAGATATTGGACTACACGCGCAACACCATACTCGCACAGGCATCGCTTTCGATCATGGCGCAGTCCAAGCTGATGCCGCAGAGCATACTGCGGCTGCTGCAATGAGCGGGAATCGCTCGAAGCCGCATTCGGACGCCGGGGCCCGGCGCGCGGACGGTGCTTTAAGACCGTGCCCCTGAGCCGACCCGCTCCGATGACAAAAAACGGCCGACGCCGTTTTTTTGTTGCGCGCGGTGTCCCCGGCCTTTGCCGGGCCTCGGCGGTGCTCGCTTCGCGCCTTCACCTGTCGTGAAAAGGAGTGAAAATCATTCTATGACTACGCTTACGCTCGGTCGCACGGGCCTCGTGATCAACAAAGATGCTTTCGACGCTCGGCCCCTGCGGCAAGTGAGCGAGGCGGACGCGGAGCGGATCCTCTGCGGGGCGCTCGACGCGGGCATCAACCTCATAGACACCGCCAGAGCCCACACCGACGGCGAGGCGCGGATCGCGGCGGCGCTCGCGCGAAGGCGAAGCGAATTCTTCATCGCCACAAAGACCGCGGCAAAGGAATCGTCCGAATTTTGGAAGGACCTCTTCATGAGCCTGCGCACGCTCAAGACGGATTGCATCGACATATACCAGCTCCACAATCCCGCCGCCATCCCGCGCCCGGAGGACGGCTCCGGGCTGTACGAGGCCATGCAGATGGCGCAGCACCAAGGGAGAATACGCTTCCTCGGCATCTCCGTCCACCGGCTCGATTTGGCGACGGAGGCGGTGGAGAGCGGCCTCTACGACACCCTGCGGTTTCCGTTCAGCCACCTCTCCGGCGAAGGGGAGAACGAGCTGCTGCGCCGCTGCGCGCGGGAGGGGATCGGCTTCATCGCGACGAAGCCCCCGGGCGGCGGCCGGCTCACCGATATATGCACCGCGTGGGCCTACATGGCGGGCATTGAAAACGCGGTGTCGCTCTGGGGCATACGGAGCACGGAGGAACTCGCGCTGCTCGCGGAGGCCATGCGCCGGCCGGCGGAATTGACCGATGCGCAGCGCGCGCGCATAGAGGCGGACCGCGCCGCGTTCGCGGACGATTTTCGCCGCAGAGGCGATTACGGCCTATGATCGTTCTGTCCGCAAAAAATCTGAGCAAGCTGTACGGCGCGCATATCGTGCTGCAAGACGTGTCCTTCAGCCTGAACGGCGGTGACAGGGTCGGCATAATCGGCATCAACGGCGCGGGGAAAACGACGCTTTTGGATATTCTGACAGGAAGGAGCTCTCCCGACAAAGGAGAGCTTTTCGTCGCGCCCGCGCTCACGACCGGCTATCTGCGGCAGGACGGCGATTTCAACTCGGAGCGCACCGTATACGAGGAAATGCTGCTGCCCTTCCGCGATCTGATCGAAGCGGAGCGGGAGGCGGAGGCCCTGGCCGCGGAGATCGCGCGGCGCGCCGAGGCGGGAGAGGACGCGGGGGCCCCGCTGCGCCGCTACGACCGCCTGACGGAAAGCTTCCGGCAGGGGGGCGGTTACAGCTACAAAAGCGAGATCGCGGGCATCCTGTCGAGCATGGCCTTTCCCGAACCGATCCGCTCGCAGAAGGTGTCGCTGCTCTCCGGCGGAGAGCGCACGCGGCTCGCCTTGGCCGCGCTGCTCCTGAAGAAGCCCAAGCTGCTCTTCCTCGACGAGCCCACAAACCATCTGGACATCGGAACGCTCGCGTGGCTCGAGCAATATCTCGAAAACTACGCGGGGAGCATCGTTCTCGTGTCCCATGACCGCTATTTCCTCGACCGGACCGTCAACCGGATATTCGAGATGGAAAACGGCCGCCTGACCGTCTACGAAGGCAACTACACCGCATTCGCCGAAAAGAAGCGCGCGAAGCGCCAAGCGGAGCGCGACGCCTACGAAAAACAGCGGCGGGAGATCGAGCGGCAGGAGGAAATCGTGCGCCGCTTCCGGCAACACGGAACCGAAAAGCTTGCGAAGCGGGCGCGCTCGCGCGAGAAACGCCTTTCGCACATGCCCTCGGCGGAACGTCCCGCGGACGATCCCGCGCACATGCGGATCCGCTTTCACAGGCGATACAAGAGCGGGAACGACGTCCTTCTCGCGGAGGGCCTTTCCAAGGGCTTCGCCCACGCGGGCGTGCGCCGGGAGCTGTTCGCGCACGTCGATCTCGATCTGAAGAGCGGCGAGCACGTCTGCATGGTGGGCGCGAACGGCATCGGCAAGAGCACCCTGCTGAAGATCCTGAGCGGCGCGCTCGCGCCCGACGACGGCCGGCTGCAAACGGGCCGCAACGTCCTGATCGGTCGCTACGATCAGGAGCGGGCGCTGCTCAGCGACGAAAACACCGTGTTGGAAGAGGCCGGCGCGTCGTGCGGGCCCCTCGGCGATACCGAGCTGCGCGGCATACTCGGGCGCTTCCTGTTCACGGGCGACACGGTCTTCCGCAAGGTGGGCGTGCTGAGCGGGGGCGAACGGGCCAGACTGTCCCTTCTCAAGCTGATGCTCTCGGGCGCCAACCTCCTCCTGCTCGACGAGCCGACAAACCACCTCGACATCGTGTCCAAGGAGGTGTTCGAGGAAGCCCTGCGCGCGTATGCGGGAACGGCGCTGATCGTGTCGCACGACCGATACTTTCTGAACAGGATACCCTCGCGCATCGTCGAGCTCACGCGGGACGGGCTCGTAAACTACCTCGGCGGCTACGACCACTACGCGGAGCGGAAGGAGGCGGAGGCTGCGGGCAAGCGCCGTCTTTCGGCCCTCTCGGGGGCCTTTGAGGCGGAGGGCACGGCGCGGGACGCATCGACGGCGGAGGCCTTTGAGGCGGAGGACACGGGGATTTCGGACGCGGCGGAGCAGAGGCGCAGAAGCAAAGCGGCCGCCGCCGCCGAGAAGCGCAGGCTGCGCGCGCTCGCGCTCGCGGAGGAACGAATCGCCGCGCTCGAGGACGAGATCGGCGCAATCGAGGCGGAGATGTGCGACGCGGCGGTCCTTTCCGATCACGTCCTGCTGCGCGAGAGCAACGAGCGCCTGTCCGCGGCCAAGGATGCGCTCGCGGCGGCATACGACCGCTGGATGGAACTGGTTACCGTTCAAGAGTAGGCGGGCGAATCGTATACCCTTGAATAAGTAATCGGCGCCACAGGAGCATGTGTTACTATTCAAAGGTTCAATCGAAACTATTCAAACCCTGCGATAATTTCGTCCGGATCGGGTTCTGCCGGCCTATTTGGCTCCCGCAGCGTACTCGAAGCTACGTGAGGAAGCCAACACTCGGCTTCGCCTCGTTCCTCCGGTCGCTCCGCTCACTTCGCTGTCCGTTTTTCCATTGCGGCTGAAGCCGCGGACAAAAGGCAATATAGGCCGGCAGGTTCCGAGATGGGCGAAATTTGCGCGGGGTTTGAATAGTAACTTTTGCGTTTTGCGGACGTGTTCCAAGAGTTCCGAAAGGTTGACAACTTACACCAAAGAGGTGTATGATGTATGCGAAGGGAGCAATGGAACATGGCGCGAATAAGTTTGAGAATGGATGACGGCCTGAAAGAAGAAGCCGATGTCGTATTGAAAGAGTTGGGGATGAATATGTCTTCGGCGTTTACGATTTTTGTGAAACAGGTTGTTCGCCGGGGCGCGCTGCCTTTTTCCGTGTCGCTTGAAACTCCCGTAGCCGACGCCGCCAAACGCGCCGGTCTGGACGCGCTTTTGGATTTCTCCGCGAAGAACCGAAAAATCGAGAGCGGTTACAAGTTTGACCGGGACGCTTGTTATGACAAGTGGGATATTTATTGACAGCAACGTGTGGGTTTATCTGTTCACCGCCGATGACGACAAGAAGAGCGGCGTTGCGCGCGATTTCATTGCCGCCATTGCCGCAAACCGGCTGATCGTTTCGTATCAGGTGGTCAACGAGGTTGGTTGTGTGCTGAAAAAGAAAGGCTACAGCGAGCCGGAAATCCGTCGCGTGACGACTTATTTGACGGATGCGTGCGAGGTTTGCGGTTTTTCGGCGGACATTGCTTTGTCGGCATCGGAATTACGCGAAAAACACGCGTTTTCCTATTGGGACGGGCATATCGCGGCCGCTGCGCTGCAATGCGTGCCGATTTGATCATCAGCGAAGATATGAAGGACGGGCAGATAATCGAGAGCTTAACGCTCAAAAATATTTTCGCGAAACGATAGAAGGACAGCGAAATCGGAAGGGGCGCGGCCCTTGAATACCGCAATGACGCGAAAAGACCCCTTCGCTCGCAATACAAAGCCCCGTCCGCGCTTGGCGCGGACGGGGCTTTGCTTGTCGTGCTCCGCTTATCGAACCTTGCCCGGCGGGCTTTCCTTGCCCGGGGCATTCGCCGGCGGCCGCTCGGCCCGGCGGGGCCTTTGGCGCGGCGGGGCTTTGCTTGTCCCGGGGCGTTCGCCGGGGGGCTACTCGGCCCGGGCGGCGCCTGCGGGCGCTCGCGCCCGCAGGGCCGCGTCCATGGCCGCGGCCGTTTCGTCGCCGGTGCCGTGCTCCCACAGGTGCGCTTCCGCGCGCGCGGCCGCCTTGGGGAGCCCGAGGGCCTCAAGGAAGGCGGCGGGGGACTGACGCCGTCGTTCAATCGGTTAGAGTTTTCGAGGGAACTCAAAAGTCAAACAGGAGGTGGCGGCTTGTCCGTGCCCGAGGACGCTTGGTACTACGCGGACGTGGTCTACGTGGTCGAGAACGGCCTGATGAACGGCGTTTCTTCGACGAGCTTCGGCCCGAACGCGCCCATGACGCGCGGCATGCTCGTCACCGTGCTGCACCGCTTCCTCGAAGCGGCGAACTGAACGGGCCGGCGATCCCGAAAATTTTC
>JAITLA010000228.1 GCA_031278145.1 Eubacteriales Family XIII. Incertae Sedis bacterium | reverse complement strand
GTTCATCTTGTTTCTGTTCCACTCTCCGATGTGCGTACCCGTAATGTAGCGGATATTGTCGAAGTCGTAACAGATCAGGGCGTTCAGCCCCTTCTCCCGCAGGCTCGCCTTCGCACGCGCAAGCCGGTCCCCTCTCAGACGCCGATAATCGACATTGCTCTCAAAATCCACGCCGTTCATTCCCGATCTTGGCATTTCCGTCCTCCTCTCGCATCATCAAGCGTATGTCGCGGGTCGCGCGCCATACGCGGCATTGATTTTTCCTGTCCGCATTTTATGTTGCAATTTGCGTACCAAGCGCGCGATCCGCGCGGCCGGCGCCGCACGTGGGGCGGGTTTTGCGGCATTGCAACCGAGGCGGCGGCGCATCCCCGAATCGCGCCGCAAAAGAAGGGGCGGCATGGTGTGCCACTTTTGGGCGAATTGGCACACTTTCACGATGGATATACGAACATATGAGCCATTCCGTGCCAAAATTCCGCAGACAAAAGATTGACAACCGGCATAATCATGGGTATGATGTTTATAGCGACGCCGTGATCGCGAAAAGATGGTCGCCGTTCGATTTGGCTCCGTCCCGACATCGCCGCAAAAGGAGGCCCCCCTTCCATGAATATGATCCCCAACATCGATCCCCGGCGCATAGAGGCGCTTTGGCTCAGCTACGTGGCACAGGACGTGCCCTTCCCCGAGGAAGTCCCCGAGGGCATCCGCCCCGAGATCCTTCAATCCTGGGAGCGGAGCAAAAAATGCGGCGTTTCGCCCTTTGAGGTGAACAACGTCTTCCTCTCGAAGAGCAGGCTGGAGGCCGCGCTGGAGGCGAACCGGATGCTGATCACCGTGGCGCATCCCTACCTCACAAAGCTCTTCCCCCTGCTGAAGGGCTCGAACTTCCTGATCGCCCTCACGGACAGGAACGGCTATGTGATAGATCTGGTCGGGCTCGAGGGCGAGATAGAGCAGCGCGCGAAGCGGAGCGCGCTCATCATCGGCTGCTGCAGAAGCGAGGAAACGACGGGCACCTGCGGCATCGGCGTCTGCATCAAGCTCGGCCGGCCCGTCCAGATATGGGGCGCGGAGCACTATATCAGGCCGCATCACGGCTATGTCTGTTCCGCCGCGCCCATCAAGGATGAGCGGGACGCGCTCATCGGCACCATAGACGTGATCGGTCCCTTCGACGAGGTGACGACCCATACGCTGGCGATGGCCTGCGCCGCCGCGGACGGCATCGAAAAAGAGATCAAGATGCGCAAGGCTTACAAGGAGATCGAGATCGCCAACAGCAAGCTGCTATCGACGCTCCGCGCCCTGTCTCAGGGCATCGTCATGATCGACAACAAGGGCCTGATCACCCAGGCCAACGACAGCGCCGCAGGGCTGCTGAAATTGTCCGACCGCCCCCTCACGGGCGCCTATATCTCCGATCTGCTCGATCTCTCCACATCGAGCTTCGACATCTCTTCCCTGACGCATAACGTGTCCCACCGGGAGCTGGCCGTGACGAACGTCCTCGGCACGCGCCTGCATCTGTCCACGTCGGCCTCGATCATAAAAGACGACGAGGGCGGCCGGGTATCGACCGTCCTCGTCTTGGAGGAACGCCGCCAATTCAACAAGATGGCGACCAGGGCGAGCGGGTTCACGGCCCGCTACAGCTTCGATCAGATCACGGGGGAGTCCGAGTCCATTCAAGAGATCAAGCAGCTCGGAATGCTTGCCGCGCACAGCAACAGCAACGTGCTTATCCTCGGGGAAAGCGGCACGGGCAAGGAGCTTCTCGCCCAGTCCATCCACAATGCGAGTCCGCGCGCGAAGGCGCCCTTCATCGCGATCAACTGCGGCTCCCTGCCGCGCAGCCTCGTGGAGAGTGAGCTTTTCGGTTACGAAGCGGGCGCCTTTACGGGCGCGAGCAAGAACGGCTACCCCGGAAAGTTCGAGCTGGCGGACGGCGGCACCCTCTTCCTCGACGAGATCGGCGACATGCCCCTCGAGATCCAAGTCATGCTCCTGCGCGTCATTCAGACGCGGGAGATCCTCCGCATCGGCGGCAAGATGCCCAAGAACATAGACGTCCGCATCATCGCCGCGACGAATACCAATCTGGCGGAGCTTATCGAAGGCAAGCAGTTCCGCAAGGACCTCTATTACCGGCTCAACGTGCTGACCTTCCACATGCCCACCCTGCGGCAGCGGAAGGACGACCTCGAGGTCCTTCTCCATCGGTTCATCGAAAATTACAACCGGAGAATGGGCCTGCGCGTGCGGGGCTTCACGGCGACGGCCCTCAACTACATCGCGGAATACGACTGGCCCGGCAACATCCGCGAGCTGGAGAACATGGTGGAGCGCGCGATGCATCTGGCGACGGGCGAGTATCTCACCGAACGCGAGCTCAGCCGGGAGATCCTGCGAAACAGCAAGTTCGACACAAATGCCGTGTTCGAAACAAACGCGGATATCCGAACGCCCGCGCATACGCATATCCGCCCGGCGCCGATCAACAAGGAGCTGTCCTCCCTCCTGGAGATCCTGGCCTCCGTGCGGGGCAACGTGACAAAGGCCTCGTCCGTCGCGCGCATCCCGAAGCGGACACTGTACCGCAAGATCGAGCGCTACGGCATCGATCTGACGGAGTATCGCCTGTGAGCGGCCTTATCAGCGTGGGGCTTATCCTCATCATCTTCTCCGTCGGCTTCGTGCTCGAGCTGCGCGGAATCTGGCCGGAACGGACGCCGACGGCCCTGTCCTTCGTCGTCGTCAAGCTGGCCGCGCCCTGCCTTGCCGTCACGAGCATCACGGCGCGGTTTTCGCGGGAGCTTCTGCGAGATTCCCTCGTGCTCCTGCTTATCGCGGTCCTGCACGCCTTCTCGATGTTCCTTCTCTCGAAGGCGCTGTCCCGCGGCTTGCGGCTCGTGGCGGGCCGGAAAACGATCTTCGAGGTGACCTTCATCTTTTCGAACATCATCTTCATCGGCCTGCCCATCAACCAAATCGTGTTCGGGGACGCGGGCGTTCCCTTCCTGTTCGCGCACTACATCGTGAGCCTCGCGACCTTTTGGAGCTTTGGCGTGGCACAGATCGCCGCCGCCGCTCCGGCGCGGGCGGACGGCGGAGGCGCCGGCGCGCGAAGCGGCGTTTCCCTCGCGAACATCTTCAACCCGGGCTTTGTCGGCGTCGTCGCCGGCGCCGCCTTGGTGCAGATCGGCGTCAAGCTGCCCGTCGTGTTCGACATGGCCCTCGGCTACCTGGCCGATCTGACGGTACCGCTGTCGCTGCTCGTGATCGGCGCGAACCTGACGGTCTTCACGAGGGGAATGCAACGCATCGCCTTGGACGAAATCGTGATCCTGCTCGGAAAATTCATCATCAGCCCGGCCATCATGATCGGCCTGATGCGTGCCTTCGGCGTGGAAGGCCTGCCGTTTTGGGTCTTCCTTCTCTCCTCGACGATGCCCTGCCATATGCAGACGTCCATCCTCGCGAGCCACTACGACGTCGAAGCCGCGTATGCGTCCAA
>JAITLA010000199.1 GCA_031278145.1 Eubacteriales Family XIII. Incertae Sedis bacterium | reverse complement strand
TTGGCACTGTGGCCCGTGCCGGTAAATCGCGCAATTCCAACATTGTATGTGTTACACAAATGAACCGTCCCCATGTGTTCTGCGCCCAATGCCGACTTTTTCAGTGGCCTCCTGTAGAGGCGGGGGACCGGTGCCGTCGTTCAAATCGGAAATCGCGAGATTTACGCTTGGATCGATCCTTCGCTCTCGGGCTGCCGCGCGGCGGGGGAGGGAAGCTCTGCGTTCTTGAAAAACAGAATGATATATTCTTGGAATTCTTGGGCGGCTTGCGTTTGTCGGCTGTTTCGCAGGTAGGACAGGCCTATCTGCCGCTCGCATCGCGGCGTGCTGATGGAAACCGCGTTGCCTGTCGTCTTGCGCGATTCCCATTTGTGTACGGGCAGAAGCGATACGCCCATGCCGAGCTCGACCAAGGAGATCAGGAGATCGTTGACTTCGCTTTCATAGCTTATGCGCGGCTCAAAACCCGCGTGCTCGAAGATCCGATCAATGTTGTCCCGTATGCCGTATCCCTTCTTGAAAACGAGAAAGTTCTCATCCTTGAACGCGGACAGCGGCACTGCGGCCTCGTGTCCCGAATAGGGATGCATGGGCGGGAGGAACAGTTTCAATTCCTCCGTGATGAGTTCGACGGAAGCGATTTTGTCTGTTTCGATGGGCGGGGAAACGATGCAAAAATCCACGATGCGATCTTCAAGCAGCTTTTTCAATTGATTGTTTGAGCCGATCACGGTGTCGAGCGTAATGTTTCCCCGCTTGCCGATGTAATTCTTGAGCAGCAGCGGGAGGAGCGACGGAATGTTCAGAGCGATTTTGATCTGTGTCTGTTCGGCATCGCGCATTTCGGCAAAGCTGTTTTTCGTTTCTTCGATTTCACGAAAAACATTTCGGCTCATCTTCAGAAGCTCCGCCCCGTATTTGTTCAATTTGATGTTTCGGCCCACACGGTCGAAAAGGGGCGAGCCGAAGTCCTTCTCCAAGGATGCCAAGACCTTGCTCAGGTGCGGCTGCGCTATGTAGAGTTCCGCGGCCGCCAACGACAGATTTTCAAGTTCCGCCGCCGTTATGAAATATTTCAGATGCTGAAGATTGACCATGTTCATCGAGCTCCCAAGGTGCGCGATTAAAAACATCTTATGCATATATATTATATACGGTTTTGAATGTTTTTCAATAGCGGAATGTTTTTGTTTGCGGAAAAGGCATAAAACAAAGACGCGCGCCGCGCATGGCGGGGCCTGCACGCCTCGCAGGCGAGAATCGAAAAAGGGGCTTCCGCCGCGAAAAAATTCCTTGTATCCCATAAATGATCGGTATACAATAGCAGTGAGCAAATCGCGCGGCGCGCGGCGGATGCGTTTGTCCGGCGGAGTGCCTCGACGTTCTGCCCATGTTCGGACGCTTACGGTGAGAAAGGAGAGGGTATGATGAAAAGGAAATCGATATCCGTTTTTCTTGTGGCGCTGCTGCTCTTTTGCGGCGCGCCGCGCGCGGGCGCGCTGACGCCGATTGACATTGCCGATTCGGACGACGCGGAGGCCATACAGCTTCTGGTCGATCTCGGCGCTTTGGAGGGCTACGAGGACGGCTCCTTCCGGCCCGAGCGCGCCGTGAGCAGGGCGGAGATGGCGAAGATCCTCGTCACCGCGCTTGCGGAAACGGAGCGCAGCGATCCCGACGGGCCGCGCTTTCCGGATACGGCCGGCCACTGGGCAAGCGCTTTCATCGACGGTGCCACGGCGCTCGGCGTCGTGTCGGGCTATCCGGACGGCAGCTTTCGCCCGGATGATGAGGTCAGCGTCGGCGAGGTCGTGACCATGCTGCTGCGCGCCCTTGGCTACGACGATACCTCCGTGGCCGGCGCTCGCGCCGGCGAAGGGCCGCAGACCTGGCCCGCCAACTACATGGATCTGGCGGAGCGCCTCTCCGTCGGCGTCGCGGGATACGATCCCGCCGTCCCCGCGGATCGCGGAACCGTGGCGCGCTTCCTCGCGGACGCGCTGGAGCTGCCCATCGGCACGGCGAGCGACGGCGTTTGGCGCAACACAAGCGGCGGCAGCGACACCATCCGCGCGCGGCTGACGGGCGAGCCTACGATCCCGCCCGAGATCGGGGCGGTCATGGATTCCGTGACGGCGCTCGCGGTGAAATGCGCCACCGGGCTCGACGGCGCTTACGGCGACAAATACGCCGCGCTTTTGGCGGCGGGCCGGGGCCGCGACGATCCGGGCTACGCGGCGCTTGTCGCGACGCTGAACGAGTTCCGCGCGGAGTCGGGCGCGCGCTACGTGTACCTGCTGACCGATGTCAATCCCGACGACGATTTCTTTGAGATCACCGTCGACGGCTCAGAGGAACCGGACGATTGGATGGCGCAGTACGAGATCGAGGGGCAGTTCCTCGCCGCGCAGGCGGGCTTGCCCGCCGCCGCGATGTCCGCGTGGTCGGACGAGGACGGCGTTCCGGTCTGGTCCGCCTTCGCGCCCGTCCATGACGGCGCGGGCGCTGTGGTCGGCATCCTCGGCGTGGACTTCCCGGCGGAGATCGTGGGCGAATATCCGGCCTGGAACAGGGATTCCGAGGTATGGAACGGCGCGGAATACGAATACGATCCCGTCCGCGCGGCGATGAACGCCTTTGAAGAGGCCATCGACGTTTCCTACGCCGAAACGGTCATAGAGAAACTGCGCTCCTTCGGGAACAACCCGGATCTGGGCTTTCGCAACGCCGGCTCCCCGGCCGAAATCGCGGCGGGCGATTACATCGCCGCCGAGATGGAGCGCTTCGGCTTCACCGTGGAAAAGGACCCCGTCACCCTCGATACTTGGGAATTCAAGCACGCATCCCTGCGCTTCACGGACGCGGACGGCAAGCAGAGGGAGATCGACTTGGCGGCCGAAATGATCGATTTTTCGGTTACGGACCAAGCCTATGAGCTCGTCTATGTCGGCAAGGGCACGGAAGCCGACTATGAGGGCCTCGACGTCGCCGGCAAGGTCGTGCTCGCGGACATCAATCAAGTGGAGGACTGGTGGATCAACTGGCCCGCCTACCAAGCCAAGGCCAAGGGCGCGGTCGCGCTGATCGCGGGCAGCGTGGGCGGCTACGCCACCTATACGAAGGATACCATCGGCGTGCAGGATTACTGCGGCCCCGCCGACGTGCCGGCGCTGAACGTCAGCACGGGCGACGCGGAGCTTCTCAAGGCGGCCTTGGAGGCCGGCGGCGGCCCGCTCGATATACGTCTGACGGTCGACAGCCGCGTCAAATACGGCGGCACGGCTTACAACATCATCGCGGAGCTGCCCGGCACCTCTGCGGACACCCAAGCGATTGCGTTCATCGCCCATTACGACGCCTATTTCCGCGCCTTTGACGACAACAGCACGGGCGTCGCGGCGCTGATGGGCATCGCCAAGGCCCTGCGCGACAGCGGCTACAAGCCGGAACGGCCCTTCCGCTTCGTGTTCCACGCGGGCGAGGAATGGGGCTTCGCGGATTCGCGCTACGACTGGGCCGCCGGCGCGTGGGCGGAAACGCAAAAACACCCCGAATTCTCGGAGAATACCTTCATGACCTTCAATCTGGACGGCGGGCTCATAGACGGCGCCGCCACGGGCGTAAGGCTGCGCGTCCCGTATGAATTCGCGAATCTCTTCGGGCGCTTGGGGCGCTCGATAGACGGCAATCCGCTCGGCGGCCTCACGGTATCGTCCCCGCTTTGGACCTGGACGGAGGGCTGGCCTTACGCGATAGCGGGCATTCCCGTCATCGACAGCGGGCTCGCGAACAGCGACAGCGACGCATCCTACCACTCGACCTCCGACACGGCCGAGGCCAACAATTACGACCGTGACACCTATGCCTTCGGACACAAGCTCTACGGATCGCTCGCGATCCTGCTCGATCACGCACGGGTCAGGGACGCGGACTATGTGGACTTCTTCAACGCCTTCGTCGCTTCCCTCCCCGAGGATGAGGCCCTGCGGGAGGCTGCGGAAGCGGCCAAGACGGCCGCCGCCAATCTGAACGCCCGCCTCGCCGCCGGCGTCACCGACGCGCAGGCCCCCGCGTTCAACAAAGCGATGAACGCGCTCTACAAGAAGGTGCAACA
>JAITLA010000167.1 GCA_031278145.1 Eubacteriales Family XIII. Incertae Sedis bacterium | reverse complement strand
GCGCAATTCCAACATTGTATGTGTTACACAAATGAACCGTCCCCATGTGTTCTGCGCCCAATGCCGACTTTTTCAGTGGCCGCCTGTAGAGGCGGGGGACTGACGCCGTCGTTCAAACCCGCATCGCAAATCGCCCATGCGCGGTCCGCTCAAAAGCTCTTCATCCGCTCGGCGCGCTCGTCGGTGATCAGCCCGTCTATGACCTCGTCGAGGTCCCCGTCGAGGAAGTAATCGAGCTTGTACAGGGTCAGGTTGATCCTGTGGTCGGAAACCCGCCCCTGCGGGAAGTTGTAGGTCCGGATGCGCTCGCTGCGGTCGCCCGTGCCCACCTGGCTTTTGCGCGCCTCCGATATCTCGCGGTTCTGTTCCCGCCGCTTCTCGTCAAACAGGCGGGCGCGCAGCACCTTGAAGGCTTTTTCCTTGTTCTTTATCTGGGATTTTTCGTCCTGACAGGTCACGACGATGCCCGTCGGGACATGGGTCAGCCGCACGGCGGAATCCGTCGTGTTCACGGACTGGCCGCCGTTGCCCGACGAATGGTACACGTCAATGCGCACATCGTTCGGATCGATGTCGATCTCCACGTCCTCCACCTCCGGCAGCACCGCGACGGTGGCCGCCGAGGTGTGTATCCTGCCGCTCGACTCCGTTTCCGGCACCCGCTGCACGCGATGCACGCCGCTTTCGTACTTGAGCCGCGAGTAGGCGCCGCGCCCCTTGATCCGCACGACGGCCTCCTTGATGCCGCCGATCCCCGTTTCGTTCAGGTCGATGATCTCCGACTTCCAGCCGAGGCGCTCCCCGTAGCGCACGTACATGCGCAGCAGATCGGCGGCGAAAAGACCGGCTTCCTCCCCGCCCGTGCCCGCGCGAATCTCGAGGAAGACGTTCTTGTCATCGTTCGGGTCCTTGGGCAGGAGCAGGAACTTGAGCCGCTCGGCGTCCTCCTTGAGCTTTTCCGCGAGCGTGGAGAGCTCCTCCTTGCAGAGCGCCGCGAACTCGGCGTCGAGATCGCTCTCGCCGAGCATTTCCTCGGTCGAGCGCAGAGCCTCCTTCGTCCCCTTGTACGCCGCGTAGGCCTTGACAATCGGCTCCATCTCGTTCATCTCTTTCACATGCTTCCGCCACAGCGGCTGATCCCCGATCACGGCGGGGTCGGACACCTTGCCCGCAAGGGTTCCGTATTTTTCTTGAATGAAATCCAGCTTGTCGTACATTGCGTTTTCCTTTCGGATCGAGTATATCACAGAAGCCCTGTTGTCGCAACCGAACGGCCGCAAAAACATTTTGCGACGCAATGCCGCGATTTATGGTATACTATCTATAATCGGCTTGCGCATCGAGCTCTGCCGTAAGGCGCGGCAACAGAAGAAGGCATGCGGCCGGCAAGCCGAGCGCGCGCCTTGTTCAAATTTTGCTTCGTCAAAATTTGAGCGCGGAGCGCACTCAAATTGTTGAACGGATGTTTTCCAAGTCGGCGGGCTTTGCTCGCGGGCTTGGGAAACATAGCCGCCGCCGGAGGCGGGGGACTGATGCCGTCGTTCAAACGATTTCCAAGTCCGTCATTGCGGAGCGGGACCTCGGCGGTGACCTGTGGGGGTATGCCCGATGAAGATCATCAACCGCACGCTGTTTGTGCTTTTAATATTGGCGATACCACTGTCCTGCATATTGTCCGCGGTGAATTTGAGCGCACGCCTGCCGGATGTTTATCGCTATGAATTCAACAGGAGCGAGATCGTAAGCGAAATAGGGCTCGGCGTGACGAATGACGAGCTCGCGCGCTTCTTTTCGCAGTACATGCTCGGGACCTTGGACGATTTTCAATACATCGACGAGAAGCGGGAACGGGCCATCTTCGGCATCGGCGAGGCCGTGTTCATGGGCCGGCTGCGGAGCCTTCTGAACCTGAGCGCGCTCTGCCTGGCCGGGCTGCTGTGCTTTATCGTATTTGTCTATTGGTTTTTGCTGCGGCAGGATCGGAAAGAGGCGGTGCGCTTCGCATACCGAGCGGGGGCGGTTCTCTATGCGGGTCTTGTCGCGTCCGCGGCGGTTTTGCTTTACGGGAAGGAACAAAGTCTGCAGGTGTTCGACCGATTTCTTCTGTACAAATTCGAAGAAACCGATGTCCTTCCGCAGATCCTGCCGTCCGCGATCCTGTTTGAGATCGCGGTCGCCGCAGCCGTGCTTTCGCTGATCGCATTGCTGGTCGGCTATTCGATAACGAAGCGGCTGACCAGGGTTGTGGGTATGTTCTATTGAAGGGTTTGACCCGAAAGGAGGCGTTTTACGATGGTTTATCTGTTTTTGGCGGACGGCTTTGAGGAGATCGAGGTCCTTACGGTCGTGGATGTGCTGCGGCGCGCGGGCGCGCGGCTGCGAACGGTTTCGATCATGAAGGATCTCACCGTGACCGGGGCCCACAATGTTGCCGTGATCGCCGACGATCTGTTCGAGGACGTGGATTACGGCCGGGGCGAAATGCTCATTCTGCCGGGCGGCGGTCCCGGCACGGAGCGCTTGCTGGCCCATGAAGGGCTGAAATCCGTCCTTGCGGACTTTGCCGCAGCGGACAAGTGGATCGCGGCCATATGCGCCGCGCCCATGATCCTCGCGCGAAACGGCCTGCTGCGGGGCAAGAAGGCGACTATCTACGACGCGATGAGGGAAGAGCTTTCGGATGCCGATTATCGCAAGGAGGACGTTGTGCAAGACGGCAAGATCGTGACCTCGCGGGGGCCCGGAACGGCCATGGCCTTTGCCTTTGCCCTGGCGGAGATCCTCGCGGGGGCGGAGCTTGCCGGCGGGGTGCGCGCGGATATGCTGCTGTAGGCGGCGGAAAGGGGCCCATGAATATGGAGGTCAAAACAATCCTGAAAGAGGTCGTCGGCAAGGGGGCTTCGGATGTCTTCATCCTCGCCGGCCGGCCGATCAGCTTCAAGCTCGGCGGCCGCATCGAGGCGCTGAACGATGAGCCGTTGCCTCCCGCAAAGACGGACGCTTTCATAACGGAGATATACAAAATGGCGCCGGATCGCGAGATAGAGCACCTGCACGCAAAGGGCGACGACGATTTTGCCTTCGCGATTCCCGAGGTGTCCCGGTTTCGCATCAACGTGTACAAGCAGAGGGGCTCGCTTGCGGCGGTCATTCGCGTCGTGGCCTTCTCGCTGCCCGATCCCGAGAAGCTCAACATACCCGCCGCCGTGCTCGATCTGTCGGAGCGCACGCGGGGGCTGATCCTCTTCGCCGGCCCTGCGGAATCCGGCAAGACCACCACGCTGGCCTGCCTGATCGACCGCATCAACAGCACGCGGAACGGACACATCATCACGCTCGAAAACCCGATAGAATACCTGCACCGCCACAAGCAGAGCCTCGTGAGCCAGCGCGAGATATCGCTCGATACGGAGAGCTACGCGGCCGCGCTGCGGGCCGCGCTGCGGCAAAGTCCGAACGTCATCTTGATGGGAGAGATGCGCGACGCGGAAACCGCCGCCACCGCGCTCACGGCTGCGGAAACGGGGCATCTGGTCATATCCACGATGTTCACCGTCGGCGCCGCGAACGCGGTGGACAGGCTGATCGATGTCTTCCCCGCCGGCTGGCAGGAGCGCGTCAACATGCAGCTTTCTCTGGTCCTGCAGGCAATCGTTTCACAGCAGCTGATCCCGACGACGGACGGTACCGTCGTGCCGGTGTTCCAGCTCATGCTCTGCAACAACGAGATACGCGCACTGATCCGCGAGGGTGCGTCGAGCCGCATCAATCAGACCGTCGACACATACGCGGACGAGGGCATGATCTCCATGGACACCGAGATTCTGCGGCTCTACAAGTGCGGCAGGATATCGGCGCGGGACGCGCTTACGCGTTCGCTCGATCCGGACAGCATGGCGCGGCAGGTCAATTCGTCGGACAAGATGTACTTCTGACGATCCGCCGCCCCCGCAAAACCCTTCTTCGGGCAAGAAGCAAAAGGCCGCGATCCGGTTGATCGCGGCCTCTCTTTTTTATCTTTTGATGTGATGGTCCCATCTTTGTCAGCGCTTCATTTCTCGTTCATCGAGCGGAACAGCTCCGCTACGCGCCGGTCCTCCGACACGGCTGTTCTGTATTTGCCGGAGCTTGCGTAGAAGACGACCCCGAGCAGGATCCAGCCGATCATATAGGCAATGCCGACATCCCCCATATAGCCCGGGGACATGGGGAGGATCGTGATCAGGAAGAGCCCCGCGGAAATGACGGCCGCAAGGGTCATCAGGGGCTTCCCGCCGGGCATCCTGAACGGGCGCTTCATTTCGGGCGCAATCGTGCGCAGACGCCGGCAGGACAGCGCGGTGAAGAACCAGCCGACGATGAACGCGGACGAACCGATGATGGTCAGCGGATCGATCAGGCCCATGCCGATGAAGGGGCCCGCAAAGGTCGCGATTGCGCACAAGAGGTTTCCGCCCACGGGGGTCCCGTATTTCGCGTGGACCTTGCTGAAAAATCCGGGCAGAAGCCGGGCGCGTCCCATGCCGAGGATCAATCTGGCGCCGGCGATGAAGAAACCGTTCCACGTCGTGAAGAGCCCCGCCAGCGCGCCTATCATGGTGAGCCAGTACAGGAAGATCCCCAAGGGACCGGGATAGATCGCCTCGAACATCAGGGAAACGGCGGGGCTTTGGATGGAAGCGAAGTTCGTCCAAGGTATCGCGCCGCCCGCAGAGAAGATGATCACGCAGTAGAACAAGCCCGCGGACAGTACGGAGCCCAAGAGCACCTTGCCGAGATTCTTGAAATTCAGACCGGAGGAACCTTCCTCCGCGCCCTGCGGAATGGTGTCGAAGCCCGCCAGAAAGAAGGGGGCCATCGCGAGGACGGACAGAAGACCGCCGCCGAAGCTGTTGTGATTCTTGCCGAGGACGTTTTCATACAGCGGACCCAGATGATTGCTGTCGAATTTCAGGAGCGAGAACACCACGACAAAGGCGCCCGCCACCAGGATGAGTACCGTGCAGAAGGATTGGAAGGTGACCGCAATGCGCGTTCCCCTCCAGTTGATGAAGATCACGATGGCGGATATGATGATGCCGACGACGATTGCCTTTGGAAAGATGCCGACACCGCCGAGGGTGTAGAGCGGCTCGCCCGTTTTCAGGACCGGGAAGAGCAGACCGAGCATATTGTTGATGTTGATCGCTTCCCAAGGCAGGATGTTGACGTAGGCCAGCACGACAAACCATCCCGCGATAAAGGAAGGCATCGTGCCGAAGGCCCGTGTCACGAAGGCGACGGCCCCGCCCGCAACGGGCATGGCAGGCGTCATTTCGGCGTAACAGAGCCCAATGGGGATCATCATCAGCGTGGCGATGACGTATCCCAGCAGAGCGGCGGCCACGCCGCCCCCCGCTCCGATCCAATTGTTCAGCGAAACGGCCCAGCCGACGCCGACGATGGAACCGAAGCCCAGCATAAAATAATCACGAATCCCTATCGTTTTTTGTAAATCTTGTGCCATTGTTTTTCTCCTTGTGTTCTCATTACCCATAGGTGAAGATCCAGTAAAAAGCGAAGAGAAACAGACCGGAAAGCGGATTGATTCCCGGTCGAGATCAAATGGACGATTCGATTAAATCCCCCTTTTGAAATGCCTTGCCGCGGCTTCAAAGGCTGCAATCCCCTCCTTTCCGCCCTCGCGGGCGCCGGCGGGCGCGGGATTCGCACGGCCCGAAGGCCTGCGCAATCCCCGTGCGTCCGTCGAAAACAAAAAACACGCAAAAAAACACAATCGCCCGAAGCCTCCTTCGGATGATGTGCCGGGGCCCCTATGATAAAGCGTAACACAGTCGTCTGCGCGCGTCAACCTGAAAGTCTTGGGGGAAATGGGTTTGAGAAGATGGGTTGGCCGCGTTGCCGCCGGGGGTAGGCGGTAACGATGCCGCCGGGGGTGATGGTGTGGGGGTGGTGGGTGGGAGGGTTATTCCGTCCCGCAATCAAGCTCCGGAACGCCGCGCGCCCACGCGCGGAATTCGTCCTTGAGCGCGCGCTTTACGGCGTCTTCCGCGAAGATGTCGTCCAGGGAGGACAGATTGATCGCCCACAGCTCCGCCGGGCCGAGCCGGCCGGCCAGCGCCGTCCCGTGATATTCCTCGCTCAGCGTGAGGCCCGAGATCACGGGGGAATCGGTGCTTATGCTCAGGGGAACGCCGCGGCGGAAGAGCGTCGCGATGGGGAAGTCCGCATAGTCCTTGTAAAGCCCCGCTTGGATGTTGCTCGTGGGGCAGAGGTCGAGCCGGATGCCGCGTTCCGCAAGCAGGGCGCAGAGCGCCTCGTCCGCCGCCGCGCCGCTGCCGTGCGCGATGCGATCCGGGGCGATGCGCAGGACGCAACGCCTTATCGCGTCCGCGCTGTCGGGCAACTCGCCGCAGTGCAGGGTGAGGCCGAGGCCGAGCCGCCGCGCCGCGTCGAAAAAGGGCTGCTGCACGGCCGGGTCGGGATGCGCCGCCTCGGGCCCCGCGAGATCGGCGGCGGCGAGCAACCCCTGCGCGTCCGCCTCCGCCGCTTGGCGCAGCATGGCGACGTTCTCCTCGGGCGCGCAAAAGCGCATCCCGACGACGATCAGGCGCGCGAGGACGCCGTAACGGGCGCAGGCGCGCTTCGTCGCGCGCGCCACGCTCTCCACGACCCGCCGGACGCTTAGGCCCTCGGCGCGGTGCAGCGCGGGCGCCCAGCGTATCTCGCAGTAGCGCACGCGGTCGGCCGCCTTGGCGCGCAGCAGATCGTCGGTGACGCGCTCCAGGGCTTCCTCGCTCTGCAGGAGCTCTATCGGCAGGTCGTAGTAGCCGAGCAGCGCCGCCTGCGTCGCGCGCGGCCCGTCGATCACGAGCCTGCGGTACAGCGCTTCGTAGGACTGCGGGGCGCCGCCCGCCGCGCGCGGCCCTCCGTCCCCGGGGGCCTCCGCGCCCCCGGCGCGCTTCGCCAAAAGCGCCATCGCGGTTCTGACCTCGAGCGCGCCGTCGAGGTGCATATGAAGCTCCGTCTTGGGCATCGCGCGGAACAGATCGAGCAAAAAATCCGCCATATCGTCAGTCCTTCGCCTTGTCCGCCGCGCGCACGGCCGTGCGGCGCACCTTCCCGGAGATGGTCTTGGGCAGCTCGTCCACGAATTCCATGATGCGCGGCAGCTTGTACGCGGCGGCGTTCTTTTTCATAAAGGCGCGCAGCTCCTTCTTCAGCGCCTCCGAGGGCTCGTAGGACGGCGCCGTCACGATGCTCGCCTTCACGACCTGCCCGCGCAGGGGATGCGGTACGCCCGTAACGGCGCATTCCAGCACGGCCGGATGCCGCTCCAGCACGCTCTCCACCTCGTAGGGGCCGATGCGATAGCCCGCGGATTTGATGATGTCATCCGCCCGCCCGACGAAGTACACGTAGCCGTCCGCATCCCGCCACGCCATGTCGCCGGTGTGGTAGAGCCCGTCGCGCCACGCGCGATTCGTCGCTTCCTCGTCGCGATAATAGCCCGTGAACAGTCCGACCGAGCCCCGTTCCGCGCGGACGCAGATCTCGCCCTCCGTGCCTTCGGGCACCTCGTTGCCGTCCGCGTCGAGGAAGAGGACGTCGTAGAGGGGGTTGATCTTGCCGATGGAGCCCGCGCGCGGCGCCGTGTAGATCGAGGTCATGGTCAGCGGCACGGTTTCCGTCTGGCCGTAGGCCTCGCGGATGGACAGACCCGTCCGCTCCTTGAACCGGTCGAAGATGTCATCCGTCAGGGGCTCCCCGGCGGAGGCGGCCTGCCGCAGCGCGCGCAGATCGTAGGCCGCCGGATTCGCCGTCAGCAGGACCCTGTAGACGGTGGGCGGCGCGCAGAAGGACGTGACCTTGTAGCGGCTGAGCGCGCGCAGCAGCCGATGCGGATCCAGATGATCCTGATCGTATACGAATATCGCCGCCCCGCAGAGCCACTGGCCGAATATCTTGCCCCAGGCGGCCTTGGCCCAGCCCGTGTCCGCCAGCGTGAAATGCAGGCTGTCCGCGTGCAGCGCGTGCCAGTAGCGCGCCGTCGCGATGTGCCCGAGGGGATAGCGGTGGTTGTGCGCCACCATCTTGGGCAGGCCCGTGGTGCCCGAGGTGAAGTAGAGCAGCAGCATATCCTCGCTCCGCGTCACGCGCGGCAAGGGCGCGCCCTGCGCGAAACGCTTGAGCCCCTCGTCGAAGGACAGCCAGCCGTCCCGCTCCCCGCCGAGGCTTATGCACAGCCGCACCGTCGGCGAGGCGGGCAGGGCCTCTTCCACGGCCGCGAGCAGCGCGTCGTCGTCCGTCGCGACGATGGCCGCGACGGAAGCGGCCTCGTTGCGGTAGACGATGTCCTCCGCGAGCAGGTAGTGCGTGGAGGGGATCGCGACGGCGCCGAGCTTCATGAGCCCGAGCAACGCGAACCAGAACTGCGCGCGCCGCCGCAGGATCAGCATGACCGCGTCGCCGCGCCCGATGCCGGAGGCGGCGAAGAAGCGCGCCGCCGCGTCCGAATACGCGGCGATCCGCGCAAAGCTGTGGCGCGCCTCGTCCCCCTTGTCGTTGCACCACACCATCGCCGTCTTGTCGGGCGACAGCCGCGCGAGCGCGTCTATGCAGTCGAAGGCGAAATTGAAATCCGCCGGCGCCTCGATCCGGAAATTGCGCGCAAAATCATCGAAATCGGAAAAGTCCTCTCGACCGTAACGGTCCGTCAACATAAAAAATCCTCCCGTCTGCAAAGCAGAGCATCCTATCAATATCCATGATTATAGCACAATTCACGGTGCATATGATACACCCACCGCGAAAAAACGAGCAAA